>CACYCC010000276.1 GCA_902772805.1 uncultured Lachnospiraceae bacterium
TATACCACGAATACTGCATGTATCCGACGGCATTCAGAAAAACTACAACGTACGGGGCATGTATCCTTTTGGTGTTGCCGCTTATCAATTCGCTTACTTTGCGTAAATTCCCGGCACTTGAATATGCGATGTACGTCTCGTGTTTCCTGGTATTTTTGCTGATGGTCATTGCTCTTTTAAGAGCGCTTGCCGCAAACAGCCCGTACAGTTTTATGTTTTCTCTGGGCCTTGCGCAACTGATCGCATCGGGATTTATCGAAGCGTTTACGGCACGTCTTCCCGTGGCGGGCAGATATATAAGTGCTTTTCCTCTTATAATGTTTACCGCCATAGAACTGTTGATGCTCGCTCAACGCTACTTAACGCAGTCGGAGGCCGAGATCTATTATACGGAAGAGTTAAACCGTACGCTCGAAGCGATGCAGGCTTCCGAAAATGCCTTCTTAAACGCACAGATGAAGCCGCATTTCCTGTACAATACGCTTAATACGATAGCGGACCTGTGCGTGACCGACCCTGACAAGGCCAAATCGCTGATCGCATCGCTCAAGGAATACTGTAACCTCATCCTGTCGATCGACAACATGGAAAAGACGGTTCCGCTTTCAAGGGAACTTGAACTTGTTACGGCATATACATCCATTGAAAAAGAACGCTTTCCGTCGATCAATTTCTATACGGACCTTCCCATCAGGATGCCCAAGATCAATATGCCTCCGCTTACGCTTCAGCCTCTTATCGAAAATGCCATCAAACACGGTGTGCGTAAAAACGACAGACCCGGTGTTATAACATTAAGGATCCGTGAGGCATTTGATTCGGTAACGTTTTATGTAAGCGATAACGGCGTGGGAATGGATGAAGCCACCATGCAAAAGCTCTTCAATGAGCCAAAAGAAAACAAGAGTATAGGCGTTTACAATATAGACAAGCGCCTTAAGAATCTGTACGGTGAAGGCTTAAGCGTTGATTCCACGGTTGACCTCGGAACCTGTGTAAGCTTCACGGTACCCAAGTAACGGATGTTATGCAATAACAAAAGATTGTATTTACAAATAAAAAAGCGGCTGCTGTGCAGTCGCTTTTTTGGTATAAGATCAGATTATCGTAATATCAAATCCGGGGTAAAGAAACAGAAACAGTATAAGTCCGATTTGTATTAAAAGGATGATCGGCATGCCCCACTTAAAGGCTTTGTGTTTGGTCTTGTGACGGAAAAGATACATTCCTATAAGGCTTCCCAAGCTTCCTCCGATTATGGCGATAAAGAAGAGCACCATCTCCGAAATTCTCCAGGCGTGCTTGCGGGCACGTGCCTTATCAATTCCCATGGCGGCAAATCCGATGAGATTTACCGCCAGGAAAAATGAAATTATCCATATAACTGTTTCCATGCCCTGCATTACTGTTTGTTAAGCTCCTGATGTTTCATAGCACGAACCTTGGTTGAAAGTCCGAAGAGGTTTATGAAGCCTTCCGCATCGTGGTGATCGTAGAGATCTCCGGTCTTAAAGGATGCGATGCTTTCGTTGTAAAGTGAATAAGGAGAAGTGGTGCCTGCCTTGATGATGTTGCCCTTGTAGAGTTTAAACTTAACTTCGCCGGTAACATACTGCTGTGTGCTGTCGATAAATGCCTGCATAGCCTCACGAAGAGGAGAGAACCATTTACCTTCATATACGGTCTGAGCAAATTTGTTGCCCATTTCTTCTTTTTCACGAAGAGTCTCGCGGTCAAGGATAAGCTCCTCAAGCTGCTGGTGAGCTTCGTAGAGGATCGTTCCGCCGGGTGTCTCGTATACACCGCGGGACTTCATGCCTACAACACGGTTTTCAACGATATCCACGATGCCGATACCGTGCTTGCCGCCGAGTGCGTTAAGATCCGTGATGATCTCGGATACTTTCTTTTTAACACCGTTGATAGCGGTAGGTACGCCTTTTTCAAAAGAAAGCGTTACATATTCGCCTTCATCGGGTGCCTTTTCGGGACGAACACCGAGTACCAGGAGGTGATCGTAGTTGGGCTCGTTTGCGGGATCTTCAAGTTCAAGACCTTCATGGCTGATGTGCCATAAGTTACGGTCACGGCTGTAGGAGTTGTCGGCTGAGAAAGGAAGCTCAATACCGTGCTGCTTACAGTATTCGATCTCGGATTCACGGGAATCGAGAGTCCACTTTTCGTTTCTCCAAGCTGCGATTATCTTAAGGTCGGGAGCGAGGGCTTTGATGCCGAGCTCAAAACGGATCTGGTCGTTACCTTTACCGGTAGCACCGTGGCAGATCGCGGTAGCGCCTTCCTTACGTGCTATCTCGACAAGCTTCTTGGCGATAAGCGGACGTGCCATGGAAGTTCCCAGGAGATATTTGTTTTCGTATACGGCGTGAGCCTTAACGCAGGGAACGATGTATTCGTCACTGAATTCGTCGATGACGTTTTCGATGTAAAGCTTTTCGGCTCCGCAGTATTTTGCTCTTTCTTCAAGACCGTCAAGCTCGTTGCCCTGACCGCAGTCAACGCAGACACATATTACTTCATAATCAAAATTTTCTTTTAACCACGGGATGATGGCCGTTGTATCAAGACCGCCCGAGTATGCAAGTATTACTTTTTCTTTCATATCTTAAGTCCTCCGTATGACTTCTTTTTGTTTAAACATCATAACTATACAACCCGCGTATGAGATTTGCAAGAGGTATTTTTGAATATTTATAAAAAGAAAACGATTTGTTCAAAATGGCAGACCGCCTGAAAATATTGACATTCATTTGGTACATTATGCATAAAAATATAAATAAGACTTGCATATTATGCATAAATGGATGTATAGTTATGCATAATCAGATCATATTCTGTATTTTTTGGCATATATGATGTATACTACATGGTGGTGTCACGGGATACTAAGTACGGGCACGGAATGGAGAGAAATGGACAGCGACAAAAATTTTACGCTCCGCGTAATGACGATCGACGATTATGATGATGTGTTTGCACTCTGGAATTCGATCTCCGGGTTTGCGATCCGCAGCATAGACGATTCGAGAGAGGGCGTTGATATATTTTTAAAAAGAAACCCGAGCACGAGTGTTGTGGCGATAGCAGACGGAAAAGTCGTGGGCGCGATACTGTGCGGGAATGACGGCCGAAGAGGCTGCTTTTACCACGTATGCGTGTTGAAAGATTACCGAAGACACGGTATCGGAAGAGAAATGGTTGCTTTTTGCATGGAGGCGTTAAGAAAAGAACATATAAATAAGGTATCGCTTATAGCATTTACCAAAAACGATGTCGGAAACGCCTTCTGGAACAGCATCGGCTGGACCAGAAGAGAAGACCTTAACTATTACGATTTTACATTAAATAAAGAAAACATTATCGCATTTATTAATGAAAAACAGTGATCCCTCTGAAGCGTTCATAAAGAACGGCAGGGCAAGTGCGATACGGAAAGGCGGAAAAATGGAACTTATAAAAGGTGGCGTTACAAGCGCCAAAGGATATAAAGCCGCATGTACGGCGGCGGGCATCAAATACAAAGGCCGTACCGATATGGCAATGGTGGTAAGCGATGTGCCCGCGGTCTGTGCAGGAACGTTTACTTCAAACGTTGTTAAGGCAGCATGCGTAAAATGGGACATGGATATAGTAAAAAGCGGTCGTAAGATGAGTGCCGTTGTGGTAAATTCCGGTATTGCCAATGCATGTACCGGTAAGGAAGGACTTGATGCCTGCAAGGCAACCGCCGATGCGGCGGCAGGGGCCCTTGGTATTGATGCAAACAGCGTTGCAGTGGCTTCTACCGGTGTTATCGGGATGCAGCTTCCCGTAGATAAACTGACTGCCGGCGTTAAAGCGATGGCTCCCATTCTTTCCGATACGGCTGAGGCGGGAACCGATGCTTCAAAAGCCATCATGACCACCGATACGATAAATAAAGAGATCGCGGTTTCTTTTGACTATAACGGAAAGACGGTAACGGTCGGCGGAATGAGCAAGGGATCAGGTATGATCCATCCCAACATGTGTACGATGTTAGGCTTTCTGTGCAGTGACGCAAACGTGACGGCAGATACGCTTCAGAAGATATTAAGCGCTGTCGTTAAGGATACATTCAATATGATCACGGTCGACGGCGATACTTCGACCAATGATACGCTTCTTATAATGGCTAACGGACTTGCCGGCAACGATCTTATCGACGGACCGGGTGAAGGTTACGATAAGCTGTATGATGCAGTTAATTCGGTGTGCGAATATCTTGCAAAAAGAATGGCCGGTGACGGAGAAGGCGCCACAAAGCTTTTTGAAGCGAAGGTCGTACATGCCAAGAGTAAAGACGATGCCCGCACGATGGCAAGAGCCGTTGTGGGTTCAAATCTTTCCAAGGCTGCCGTTTACGGAAACGATGCGAATTTCGGAAGATTCCTGTGCGCGATGGGCTATTCGGGTGCGGAGTTCGATGAAAACGATGTGGAGCTTTTCTTTAGAAGTGACAAGGGCGAACTTAAAGTGTTCGATCACGGCGTGCCGCTTGCTTTTGACGAAGAAAAAGCGACCGAGATACTTAAGTCCGAAGCTGTCACGATTTTCATTGACATGAACGAAGGAAATGACTATGCTACGGCATGGGGATGTGACCTCACATACGATTATGTAAAGATAAATGCGGACTACCGTTCGTAATATAATAAATAAAAAAAGAAAAAGGGAGAATTTGAGAATGAAGAAGTTTAAGAAGTTATTGGGATTTGCGGCATTGCTTGCGATGACTCTGTGTCTTTGCGCATGTCTGGACGACGATTACGATGACTACACGTACGAGGATGACGAGGACTATGACGACAACACGTACGAGGATGATACGGACTACGAGGATGACGATGAAGCTGAGGAGGACGACGGATACTTCAACTTCTCCGACGATCCCAATGAGGAGCAGGAACCCATCACTCAGGAGATGGAAGAAGTTTACGACGATGACCATGACGACTACACATACGAGGATGGTAACTATCCCCCCGGTATCGATGCAGACGATGATGTAGAAAATCGTCCGGGATTCGAGTCTCCCGCATCCGAGGAGGAACTCGCTCACTCATATATAGTACAGAACGGATTGTGGTATGACGTAAACGAAGAAGATCTTTTCTATAGATTCTACGATGACGGAACATGGGAAAGATACAGCGATTCGGACCCTTCGTTCAACGCCGAGGGCACATTTCTGTTATGCGGTGAATGGGTAAAAGTGTTCTTTAATGACGGTTCCGATCCCGTATGGCAGATGGATTTTGATACCGGAGTTTATTCGGGCGAGCTTGGTGTTCTATACTCCCTGGCGGACAGGCCGCGCTCAGAAGATTAAGAAACGGAGAAAACGATGGAAAAAGATATGGAAAGGCTTCTCGAGAAAGCCGAAGTGCTCATCGAGGCGCTTCCTTACATTCAGAAATTCAACAGAAAGATAATAGTCGTAAAATACGGCGGTTCGGCGATGAGCAACCCCGAGCTTCAGAAAAACGTCATAAAGGATGTGACGCTTCTTAAACTCGTAGGTTTCAAACCAATAATCGTACACGGCGGCGGCAAAGAGATAAGCCGCTGGATCACAAAGATAGGTAAGGAACCGCAGTTTGTTAACGGCCTTCGGGTAACCGACGAAGAGACGATGGAAGTTGCCGAGATGGTACTTGGAAAAGTCAACAAGTCGCTCGTTTCGATGGTTGAGGAGCTGGGCGTTCATGCAGTCGGTATAAGCGGCAAGGACGGCGGACTGCTTAAGTGCGAAAAGAAGTATTCCGACGGCAAGGATATCGGATTTGTCGGAAACGTGGTTGATGTCAACGAAAAGATACTTTTCGACCTTCTTGAAAAAGATTTCCTGCCGATCGTTTCCCCCATCGGATCTGACGATAATTTCACTTCCTACAACATCAATGCGGATGACGCTGCATGTGCCATCGCCAAGGCTGTAAAGGCCGAGAAACTCGCATTTCTGACGGATGTTGAAGGCGTTTACAGAGACTTTGAGGATAAGTCGACCTTTATCTCGAGACTTTCTGCGGATGAGGCCGAGGACCTTATCGGAAGCGGCGTGATCGGAGGCGGAATGCTTCCGAAGCTTACAAACTGCACATCCGCCATCAGAGAGGGCGTTTCAAGAGTCCATATACTTGACGGACGCATTCCTCACTGTCTGTTACTTGAAATATTCACCAATCAGGGAATCGGAACATGTTTCTTTGCTGACGGAGAACTGTCCCAGAACTGATCCTTGATGGGTCGTGCACACAAAACGGAGATCATCATGACACAAAAAGAATATATCGACGAGGCCGAAAAGGCCCTGCTTCATACGTATAACCGTTATCAGGTCGTGTTCGATCACGGCGACGGAGTTAAACTCTATGATATGGACGGCAAGGAATATCTTGATTTTGTTGCAGGTATTTCCGTGTTTGCTTTCGGTTACAACAATAAAGAGTACAATGACGCCTTAAAGGCCCAGATCGACAAGATCATCCATACTTCCAATTATTATTACAATGTTCCTGCAGTGGAAGCTGCTAAGAAGTTAAAAGAAGCTTCCGGGCTTGACAGGGTGTTCTTTACAAACTCGGGTGCAGAGGCGATCGAAGGTGCCATCAAGACTGCGCGTAAGTATGCATATCTCAAAGACGGAAAGACCGACCATGAGATAATAGCGATGGAGCATTCTTTCCACGGACGTACAATGGGCGCGCTTTCGGTGACCGGAAATCCCAAATACCGTGAGGCATTTGAACCCGGTATCGGAAACATTAAGTTTGCCCGCATGAACGACCTTGAAAGCGTTAAAGCCCTTATTAACGAAAAGACCTGTGCGATCCTGTTTGAAACCGTACAGGGCGAAGGCGGCATCTATCCGGCTACCGATGAATTCATAAAGGGCGTTCGCAAACTTTGCGATGAACACGATATACTGATGATACTCGATGAGATCCAGTGCGGAATGGGCCGTACGGGATATATGTTCGCATACCAGAAATACGGTGTTAAACCGGATGTTATTACGACGGCCAAGGCACTTGGCTGCGGTGTTCCGATAGGGGCGTTCGCAATGACCGAGAAAGTGGGGCAGAATTCCTTAAAAGCCGGCGATCACGGCACAACATACGGCGGGAATCCTCTTGCATGTGCAGCGGCATCCAAGGTATTTGATATGTTTAAGTCCACGGAAATTCTTAAGAATGTTAAGGAAACGGGCGATTATCTTTATGAAAAGCTTGAGATGTTGTATAATAAAAAGAACGACATCGTTGCTCACAGGGGTATCGGCTTTATTCAGGGACTTGAATTTGACCATCCGGTAGCTGATATCATCAACAAGGCTCTTGAAAAAGGCCTTGTGCTTATAAATGCGGGTACGAACATCATAAGGTTTGTGCCTCCGCTTATCGTATCAAAGGCTGATGTCGATGCGATGTTCGACATTTTGACGGAATGTCTTTAATAAATAAAAAGCAGGATATTTATGAAATTCAGATACAAACTGATCGCGGTTGTACTTATCGTGATCATTATAATAGGCGTTTATCATATAGGCAAATACAATAATCGTCTGGCTGAGGAAGCGGCTGAACAGTCATTCTTCCAAACGGAAACGGTATATCTCGGATATTCGGACGAATCATTCACAGACTTTTTTACAGGCGCTGCGGTTGCTTTTCACGAAGAAAATCCTGATATCCGTGTTATTCCCCAACTTATAGAGGGCGATGATTATCTTGAAGCGATCAATGATGCTTCCGTAAAGGGAGAAGATTTTCCCGATGTTTATGTGATAACCAACGATTCGATCGAAAAGGCTTATCTTGCGGGACTTGCAAGCGAGAACAACGCACAGACGCCTGTCGTTAACGACGCACATTTCCCCAAGGCAGCCATTGAAGCGGTATCGTATCAAAACAAGCTGGTGGGCTATCCGCTGTTCTTTGAAACAAGTGTGCTTGTTTACAACAAGACCTATCTGGACGAATGGGTCGAGAAGATGAAAGTCGAGGGTAAAAAGCAGGAAGAGCAGCTTACCCGTGAACAGATCGAAGCCGAAGGCGGTGTTATCGAAGAGGGTGATTTTGTCGGTGAGGCTGAGACCGAAAGTTTTGATTACGACACACTTACCGTTGAGGACATAATTCCCGAGACATTCGAAGATATCAAGAACTTCGCCGATGAATACGATGCGCCCGAAGGCGTTGAAGGTGTATTTAAGTGGGATGTTTCCGATGTATTCTACAATTATTTCTTTGCCGGCAACTATATGATAGTCGGCGGGGAAGCCGGAGACGATGTCAATAATATCGACATCTACAACGAAAACACCATAAAGTGCATGAACGTCTATCAGAATCTTAACCAGTTCTTTTCGATAGACGCCGAGACGTCAAGTTACGACAGTATGCTTGAGAACTTCTTTGAAGGGAAGTTTCTTTTTACGATAGCGACATCGGATGTTATCGAGAAGACCAAAGCTCATGTTGAAGAGTCCAAGATCCGTCATCAGGACGATCTTGTAAAGCTCGAGGAAAAGAAAGCGGAACTCGACAAACTTCTTGCCGAAGAAGAGATAGATCAGAAAAAGTACGACGAAAGGCTTGAAAAAGCACAGTCAGAGATCACGCCCGTATTTGAGTTCGGATACGCAAGGATCCCGGAACTTACAAGTGAACTTGAGTCAAGATCGCTTTCCGTTACGGACGTTTTGGTGGTTAACGGCTACTCACAGCATAACCTGGCTGCAAATAAGTTTGCGGCATTTGTCACCACCAAATATTCACAGAACCTCTATTCCAAGACA
Source organism: uncultured Lachnospiraceae bacterium (assembly GCA_902772805.1). Classification (GTDB taxonomy): domain Bacteria; phylum Bacillota; class Clostridia; order Lachnospirales; family Lachnospiraceae; genus UBA1258. Next base: position 8,840 of record CACYCC010000276.1, read on the forward strand.
GGTAAGATCGCATCCAGCTTCGATGCGGCCTATACGGATGACGTGCTGGCGCTTTTCCAGGAAGAATACGCAGGATCCATCCCGCTTCCCAAACTTGTTGAAGCTTCAAACTTCTGGGTTCAGCTTGAGATCACTTTTACCAAGATATGGACGGGCGAAGATGCCGATAAGTGGTTAAGAGACCTCTCCGAGCAGATCATGACACAGGTTACGGGAGAAGATTACAAAGAAGACAAGATAAAAGTTCAACCATAATAAACTCAAGGAGGAACATCAATATGGCAAATTATCCTACACCTCACATCAACGCAAAACCAGAGGATTTCGCCGAGACTGTCTTAATGCCGGGTGATCCGCTTCGTTCCAAGTTTATCGCCGAGAACTTTCTTACCGATCCGGTGCTCGTGAACAACGTTCGCGGTGTTCAGGGATATACCGGAACCTATAAGGGTACAAGAGTATCCGTTATGGCAAGCGGTATGGGAATGCCTTCGATCGGTATCTACTCCTATGAGCTTTTCAAATTTTTTGATGTTAAGAATATTATCCGTATCGGTTCAACGGGCGCATTGGTACCCGAAGTAAAGATACGTGACATAGTTTTTGCGCAGGGCGCATGCACCAATTCCGAATTCCAGGATCAGTACTCGATCCCCGGACATTTTGCACCTATTGCGGATTATAAGCTTTTAAGCACCGCTATCGGTAAGGCAGAAGCTCTTAATGCTCCTTATCACGTAGGTAATGCACTTTCTTCGGATATCTTCTATCACGCCGATCCCGAATTCAACGATAAGTGGGCGAAGATGGGAGTGCTGTGTGTTGAGATGGAGGCAGCGGCGCTTTACATGAACGCAGCTTACACAGGTAAGCGCGCTCTTGCACTTTTCACCGTATCCGACAGTCTGGTAACAGGTGAATCAACTACCGCAGAGGAGCGCCAGAATTCGTTTACCACGATGATGGAAGTGGCTTTGGAGACCGCTGTGGCAATGGAAGGTAAATAGACGGAGGTGACTTATGAAGGACCTTATCGTTTATTATTCGCTTGAAGGTAACACGGAATATGTTGCGGGAAAGATAAGCGCGGCTACGGGCGCGGATGTCGTTAAACTGGTGCCTGTAAAAGCTTATCCCGACAAAGGATTTGCCAAGTTTTTCTGGGGCGGTAAGAGTGCCGTGATGGCAGAAAAGCCTGAACTTGAAGACATAAGTGCGGATCTGTCGGTTTATGATCGGATCATCTTCGGATTTCCCGTTTGGGCATCGAATTTCGCACCCCCCATCAGATCGTTCATTCTTGAAAATGCCGAAAAGCTTAAGGGCAAGAAATTTGCGGCATACGCCTGTCAGGGTGGCGCCGGCGGAGAAAAAGCGCTTGATAAACTTGCGAAATGCCTTGGCATAGAAGAGTTTGAACATACCGCAGTATTCAACGATCCCAAGGCAAAACAGAGTGAAGACACCGACACCCAGATAGATACTTTTTGCAAGTTGTTCACAACGATCGTGAGCGCAGGATGACCTCATTTCGAGGGTTAATTTACAAACCGTTTGAAGTGCTTGACATTGTAAAATCGCTGTGATAACATATCATTCGTGCCGCACTCGAGCGTTTTACTTCGTAAAACATGCTGTTGCGGTCATAAATCTTCTTCGAAGATTTATGATTCCTAAGATGTACGTGTAGCTCAGCTGGATAGAGCGTCTGGCTACGGACCAGAAGGTCGAGGGTTCGAATCCTTTCACGTACGTTTATACAGAAAAGCCCTTCCGCTTAAGCGGAGGGGCTTTTCCTGTATAAACGAAGCGTAGCCTTCGAACCCTGCGGGTTCGGGCTTTTTTACCCATTGAAAACATTATGATCAATCGTAGATTCTGGTGAATGTTTCACCGCTTAAGAAATCATAAAGATCACCGTTTTATTTACCTTTTCTGATCTTTTTGATGATAAAGAAAGCCGCTACACCGATGATAATAACAAGCGCGGCGATCAGCAATATGGCCGGCATGTTTATACCGCTCGAAACGGGTTCAATGGGACGGGGATCTGCTATATCAGCAAGAATTCTATACATACTATACCTCCGTTAAATTTGTCAGACAGACAAAGAATACGTGTAAAATATTGTTATTACACTGTATAATGTACTCGTAAACGGAGA
>CACYCC010000277.1 GCA_902772805.1 uncultured Lachnospiraceae bacterium
ATTCTCTCATCGAAATTTACGTTTATATTATCATCCGAACCCTTAGAGGCCGCACCTGCGGTAACCATGCGGTTAACGGCGTTGTTTCCCGCGCCGCCGACGCCTACCACTATGATACGTGCAGCTGATCCGGCTTCTTTTGAAACTATCTCAAGCATTCGTAAATTCTCCTTCGTACACAAAATCCGTCAAACAATATAATATAATCAAAATGGCAAATAAGCAACAACAAATTAACAACAAATTTTACTTTTTCGCCAAATGTAAGTTATACAAAATGTCATAAAAACTGATGTTCCCTAACAAGCTTTTCAAAAACTTCTCCGCGTTCTTCGAAATTTTTGAAGTGATCGTAGCTTGCTGCCGCAGGGCTTAAGATCACAGCCGTCTGCTTAAGCGCATTTTCTTTTGCCTCCTTAACCGCTCCCGCCAGATCATCGGCATATACGGCTTTGGGTGAAGTATCTGTCCTGTCGGGTGAAGACATATACATCTCATACATTCGTCTGCCCGATGCATACATAAATACCAGAAGGTTCAGCCGGCTTTTTGCAACATAACCGATGAGTTCCGTATAATCGAGGTCGCGTTCCATGCCGCCCAGCAGCAGAACTCCGGCATTTTTTATGCTTTCAACGGCAGATATCGCACTTTTTACCGTAGTCGATATCGAGTCGTCATAATAATCGATCCCATCAAAATTTCCGATGAATTCAAGCCGGTGTTTGAGCCCTTTAAACGTCTTGAACGCCTTTAAGAATCCGTCTTTGGACACTCCCAGGCTTTCGCAGACCTTATACGCAAATGCGGCATTAAGCTTATTGTGATCGCCCTTGAGCGTCGAGCCTGCCGATTCAAGCGTATCGAACGGCGCATCCGGGATATCGACGATCACCGTTTCGATCGAAACGTCCGGGCATTCTTTTAAAGTCTCTTCGGTCGTATACAGCACATCGCCCGCTTTCGTGTTTCTGTAGATGTTTCTTTTGGCATCGCAATACTTTTCCCGGGTTCCGTAATGATCGAGATGATCTTCGTACATGTTCAAAAGAACGCTTATATGCGGCGAGAAACGGGCATATTCAAGCTGGTGGCATGACATTTCAAGAACGATCGTCGAATCGTCTTTTACATCCCCCGCTATATCAAATACCGGGATGCCGATATTTCCGGCAAAAAGAACGTTCTTTCCGTTTTCCGAAAGTATATGGGCGATCATGGAAGATGTCGTGCTCTTACCCTTTGTTCCCGTGATCCCGACGGTCTTTTTACCGAAAGCTTGCAAAAACACGTCCGTTTCGGCGGTAATAAGGGCTTTGTACTCTCCCGCGGGTTTATCAAGCACGATACCGGGACTTTTAAACACAACATCGTAGTCGTCGATACAGTCCATATATCCCGGACCGGTACAGATCTTAATGCTGTCCGGCAAGTTTTCTTTTACCTCGTTTTTATCTGCGATCGCAAGGCATTTATACGATGCGAGCGCCGATATCTCACGATAAGTCGACTTTCCCTCACGTCCGAAACCGAGTATCAGTATTTTCTTGTCTTTGATGATGTCATTGAGTATTTTGTAAAACATATCCTTTATTCCGAAGCCGGTTCAAAAGTGACTTTCGAAGTGTTCTCATCATAGTTTTCCATCCGAAGCGTCCCTTTCATGCCGTCAAGATTCTTAAGTATCGACGGAAGATTCATGATCTTGACATCAAGGTTTTCATCGGTTCCGAGCTTAACGGTCACATCGTTATAATACATCGTGATGTTTCCGTATCCGTCGAAATACAGTTTCTGACCGTCCACACCGTATTTCGTCATAAGCTGAGTCATGTTAAGCACCGATTTAAAGAGCCCGGGATCTTCGGCCGGCAGTTTTTCGTAAAGAACGATGTAATCGAATTTAACGCCTATCACTTCGGGAATGCCGTGAGTCTTTCGGTCGGAAACCTCACAAACTATCCCGTCTTTGTCAAAATATACGTAATTTCCCAAATATTCCGTATATCCCGCCAGCACCTTTTCGTATACGTTTATCTTTATCGTATCCGGAGAAAGAACCTCCACTTCCATACTTTCCACAAAAGGAACGTCTTTGACGGGCTTGTTTTTGTATTTATGAGACAGATAAAGGGAGTTGTTGCCAAATCTCCCCGTCATCACCATTTCCTTTATCTCATCTTCGGTATAATGTATGTTTCCGTCGATGTAAACCGTCTGAACGGTATATTTATCATTGATATAAATGTAACCTAAAAAAGCCAGACCCGCGAGGACGGCCAGGATCACAATCGCACTAATCAGTTTCAGAAGTCTGATCGTCTTCCTGCTCATCAACCTCTTCCTCCACAAATTTAGCGTGTCTGCCCACGTTCATGACAATACCTATTTCCGCCAGAAGAAAGATCACGCTCGATCCTCCGTAACTGATAAGGGGAAGCGGAATACCGGTATTGGGAACCGTATTTGTTACAACACAGATGTTAAGTATAACCTGAACGGCTATATGGGTGAAAACTCCGGCTACCAGGAGGTTTCCGAAATAATCTCTTGAATGAGCCGTAATATCCCTTATTCTCCAAAGTAAGAAAATAAACATCATCATGACGGAAAGTCCGCCCACGATGCCGAGTTCTTCGCAGATTATCGAAAAGATCATGTCGTTCTGGGCTTCGGGTAAGAATCCCAGTTTCTGCATACTCTTTCCAAGGCCCTTTCCCCATATCCCGCCGGAACCTATGCCGTAGAGCGACTGAAGGACCTGCATTCCTTTTCCGTCGGCGTATGCCTCGGGATCGAGCCATGCCAGTATTCTTCCGAGACGGAAGCTTAACGATGCCGGTATCCAGCCTTTGCTCACAAGAAGTATCATCACGGCGGCAACCGCTACGATCACCAGCAATATTACGGGCGGCCAGCGATTGTTCTTTTCGGAGATCATGATCATCAGAAGCGGTATTATACCGATAACAAAAGCGGAACTGAAGTCGTTGGTAAGGATATATACCATCAGGCAAACAATACCCGTGGGAACCATCGGGAACCAGAATCCCTTCCACTTTGAGCGGACCTTGGGACCCATCTGATTTAACAAAGCTGCGGTAAAAATGATGATACAGAACTTACAGATCTCGGCGGGCTGAAGAGAAAGCGGTCCGAATCTGAGCCATCTTCTGGCACCGTTTGCCGTAAATCCGAGAGGTGTGAGGATCAAAAGAATACTGCCCATGGCGCCGAAAATTGCAGGCCATTTAAGTTTTGAATAGATCTGATAAGGAATGAATGTCGTAACGATCATGGCAAACAGTCCTACAAATACCGAAATGAACTGTCTTTTAAGATAATATCCCGAATCGCCGTCAAATGTTAAAGACGCCGAATAAGAGCTTGTGGAATAAACCATTACAAGCCCGAAGCCAAGCATAAACAGCACTATGAAAAGGAGTGAATAATCAAAATACCTTTTGTATTTTACTTTTTTGTTTTCTGCAGCCATTATCCCGTTCCGTTTCAAAGAGTTTACGTATGATCAGATAAACAAAAGACAGATCGCCGTCAGTACCACCGTCACAATGGTAAATACTCCGACAACCTTGGTCTCGCTCCATCCGCCTAGTTCAAAATGATGATGGATGGGAGCCATCCTGAAAAATCTTTTTCCGTGAGTTGCCTTAAAATATAAGACCTGTATGATAACGCTCAAAACTTCCACAAAATATACAAGACATATGATGGGAAGATATAACTCAAGTTTAAGTAAATGTGCTGATGCAGCCACAAATCCGCCGAGTGCAAGTGAGCCCGTATCGCCCATAAATACTCTTGCTTTATTGACGTTATAGAGTAAAAATCCCAAAAGTGCGGCAAACATGATGACGCTTACCACGCTTACACCCTCGCTTTTTGAAAGCGCAACAATAAATAAAAAGGCGCATATCGCAGCGGTAACGCTCGCCTCAAGACCGTCAACACCGTCCGTAAAGTTTGAACCGTTGACCGTTCCTATGATAATGAACATAAGTATCGGTATGCCAATGATACCAAGCGATACCATGCGTCCGTTACCGACAAACGGTATCAGCACTTCAAAACTCTTTCCGTGTTTGAAATAGCACCAGACCGCATAAGCTCCGGCAACCAGGATCTGCAGGCCCATCTTCTGAAGAGGTGTAAGACCTTCCGATCTTTTAAGCACTACCTTTATATAGTCGTCACAGAACCCGACGATCGCAAATCCCGCCGTTAACAGTATCACTTCCATTATTTCGGGATAAATGCCCGCAAAATACAGTGAAACGGCAAGAAAGGCTATCAGGAATATGAACGCACCCATAGTGGGTGTACCCGTCTTTTTAAGGTGAGACTGCGGTCCGTCTTCACGTTCGGTCTGTCCTGCTTTTATACGCTTTAAAAGCGGTATGATGGCAGGGCCGAGAAGCGTGCTTATGGCAAAGGATATGAGTCCCGCTATTATAAATGTGTTTTTCATTATCAGTTACCTTCGCTTGAATCAGTGTCCGTTACGGTAAGATCGATCGAGGGATCTGGTGCATTGGCCTGTCCGTCTCCCGCTTCATCAGGGAATTCCATCCTTCCGGTAAGAACCGAAAGATCGAGTTCGGAAAGTTCCTCTATATCTTTATCCGTAAGTTCTTCGGTCATTGGAATACCGAGATACGGAAGTATCTCTCTTAATATCTTTTCTGTAAGTATCGTTGCGTATTTTGCATCTTCCTGAACAAGCACGTTGGGACGGTCGATGACAACATAGCATATGATCTCCGGATTGTCTGCGGGGGCATGGCAGATAAAAGAAAGCACGTATTCTCCGTTACCTCTCGGAAGGGTCTCGGCAGTACCGGTCTTGCCGCCTATCGCATATCCGCCCGGTTTTGCTCTCCAGCCGGTTCCTTCTGTAACTACGGCATTACAATACTCAATTATCTTATCCGATGTTGAATTGCTGACGATCTGTTTGACAAGTCTGGGCTCGATGTTTTTGACCACGGTTCCGCCGGGACTTAAGATCTTGGAAACCACATGCGGCTCATAGTAATATCCGCCGTTAACAAGTGCGGCATAACCCGCACACATCTGTATCATGGTAACGTTAAAGCCCTGCCCGAACGACGCTGTCGCAAGCTCACTTTCGCCGAGGTTTGAACTGTTAAATACAAGTCTTTCCGTTCTGGCCTCACCCGAAAGATCGATGTTGGTCTTAAGGCCTAAATTGAAAATATTCTGATACTGCAAAAAGACTTCCGGTCCGATCGCCTTGGACATCTGCATAAGAGCCACGTTGCAAGACTTCGCAACGGCACCTTTTACGGAAAGATATCCGTCACCGTAAGTATTGTGACAATGTATCTCATGATCGGCAACCATTAACGAACCGGTGCAGTTATATGATTCATTGCCGGTAAGTTTACCCGTTTCAAGCCCCATGGCAACCGTGAAAGGCTTCATAACGGAACCGGGCTCATATGTATCGGAAATACAGAAATTCTTCCAAAGGGCATCGCATGCATCCCTGTATGTTCCCTCTTCAACCATGGCCTCGATCTCTTCGTCGGTATAAAGTATCGAAAGATCGTCGGGATTTGAAAGATTGAAATTCGGAAATCCCGCCATTGCAAGAATATCTCCGGAGTTTGCCCTCATGACAATACATCCGATATTGTTTGCGCCCCATCCGGGACGGGCATTGTCTTTGTATTCTTCGGCAAAATCACGCAGATATTTTTCCACGATCATCTGAACGTTTGAATCTATCGTGGAAACAAGAGTATCCCCGTCGACTGCCGGTATGGTGGTAACTTCCACCGTGGCTTCATCGCTTAAAAAGCCGTATTTCCGACCGGGAGTTCCGGTAAGGATATCGTTGTAATATTCTTCAAGTCCGTAAGAAGCCTGTCCTTCGGATCTTGAAAAGCCGATAACATCGGAGGCGAGTGTCTTTTGGGGATAATCCCTGACATAATACTTATCAAACCACACGCCGGTGATGTTTTTGTTGTATAAACTGTTATCTTTGTTTTCTTCGCTCGGTTTGTTGGTGTAAACAGTAAAATGAGACATCTCTTCATATGAGATGCCTTTTTTGACAACATAATACTGCGAATCGGGTACTTCGCTGACATAGCGCCTGATATCTGCTTCATTTAACCCAAAGACCTGAGCGAGAGTTCTGATCGTATCGTTGGATGCATCGGTGTTTCCGTTTTCCCTGTCAGCATCCAGCATCATCTTAACGTCTAGGATAACATCGTAGTTTTCCTTGCTGGCGGCAAGTATCGTACCGTTGCAGTCGATTATCTCTCCGCGCTTTGCGGCGAGAGTCTTTGAATCGTACGCCTGCTGTGACAGAATACGCTGTTTATACTCATCGTTGTTTTCTTTTGTAATAAAGATAAGTTTAAGCCCTAAACCGACAAAAGCCAGGAGTACTGCAATATACATTACTCCCAGCCTTATGGCGACTTCTCTGCTCTGATTTCTGACGGCCATTTTTTTGATGGCCTTCCTGTTTTCTTTATTCAAAACAAAACACCTGCATTAATCGGCTATATCCTTGAGCTGACGCACGTAATCACTGTTCTCGCGTGTGTAAGTGATCACCTGGTCGCTGTCAGCGTAAACCATACCGAGTTCTTCGACGGCAATGCGTCTCACCTCTTCAAGGTCTACCGCATTAATCATTTTACTATACTCGTCATCATTTGCAAGTGTCAAATTGTTGAGCTCCTGCTCGTAATAACCGATCCTGTCGACGCTTGAGGTTATCTCTGCCTGAAGTCTGATGTAAGAGATGAGCGAATAACCGAGGAACAGAGTAGCACATGCAAGGAAAGCAACGTAAAGCATGCTCATGTGCATCTTCTTCTGTCGCTTGTTCTCACCCTCGATCTCTCTTAAAGCCTTATGCGTGGGCTTTTGGTATACATCGATCCTTACGTCGGGTTTTCTTACCGTATTGCCGTATACATATGCGTTTCTTGTTGTGCTCATCTGTCTTCCCTGACCTTTTCTTTGCTTAGTTTCTGTCATTTGCTCTTTCAAATACTCTTAATTTTGCGCTTTTGGATCTTGAATTAATATTTAATTCCTCTTCCGAGGGAACTATCGGTTTTTTCGTTATCACTTTTCCCTTCGATACCTTTCCGCATACGCATACCGGAAAGTTTTTGGGGCATGTGCAGGGGTCTTCGTTTTTCTTGAATGCGTTTTTGACTATCCTGTCTTCAAGTGAATGGAAGGTGATTATCGCTATCCTTCCGCCGGGATTAAGGAAATCTATCATTTCGTCAAGCGAATCCCTTAATACCTCGAGTTCGTGATTGCATTCGATCCTGATCGCCTGGAACGTTCTCTTGGAAGGGTGTCCCCCGGTCGCCCGGATCTTCATGGGTATTGCGGCTTTTATGATGTCGTTTAATTCAAACGTCGTTTCTATCGGTTTGACCGCTCTTGCCTCGACTATGTGTTTTGCAATGTTGGCTGCGAAGTTGTCTTCGCCGTAATCTCTTATTATTCTTTTCAGATCTTCCTGCGAGTAAGTGTTGACTATCTCGCGTGCCGTCAGACGCTGCCGTCTGTCCATCCTCATATCAAGACTTGAATCTGCCTTGTAGGAGAAGCCCCTCTCTTCCGTATCAAGCTGATAGGAGCTTACTCCGAGGTCTAACAGGATTCCGTCGACTCCGGTAACGCCTTTGTCCTTTAAGACAGATACGGCATCCCTGTAATTGGCTCGGATCACCGTGACTTTGTCACCGAATCCGCTTAACCGTTCGCCCGCAGCCGTTATGGCCGCTTCATCCTGATCTATTCCGTATAAATGACCGTTTGCAAGGCTCCCCGCGATCTTAAATGAATGACCGCCACCGCCTAACGTACCATCAAGATATGTTCCATCCGGTTTTATCTTTAAGTTTTCGATTACTTCTTCAAGCATTACCGAATAATGATTAAATTCCATCAGATTCCGAGGTTCTCCATCTTTTCGGCAAGTTCTTCGACGTTGTCATCAATTGAGTTTTCTTCCCACTTGGTCCTGTTCCAGATTTCGAAACGACTTGCAACGCCTATCAAAACGACTTCTTTTTCTATCTCTGCGAAGTTTCTTAAAACCTGTGGCAATAAGATCCTTCCCTGTTTATCGATCTCGACCGATGCGGCACCGGCTAACATGAATCTTGCAAAAGCACGCGCATCTTTGTTGGTAAGGGGCAGAGCTCTTAATTTTTCTTCCAGAACCTGCCATTCGCTAAGTCCATATGCAAACAGGCATCCGTCCAGTCCCTTTGTCACCACGAACTCGTTGCCGAGCTCTTCGCGATATTTTGCGGGAATGATCAGTCTGCCTTTCTCGTCCACTGTGTGATTGTACTCGCCCATGAACATTGCGGGATCACTCCTTTTTGCGGATCGTTTGCGCCACTTTCTACCACTTATTTACCACTTTGTACCACTTTTAACCACATTATAACCACATCTTAATAAATTTACAACCCTTTTTTGAAAATTTTTTTGCCATTTTTTGTTGATTTTTCGGGCTTTTCGGGCAAATTTAAAAGGCCTGCCACATATTGTGGTAGGCCTTAAAATGTTGCACTAAATATTGAGGTTTTTCTTAATATTTTCTTAATCAGACATTGAATCTGAAAAGAATAACATCGCCGTCTTTTACGACATAATCTTTTCCTTCCATTCCGACCAAAGCTTTTTCTCTTGCCGCGGCAAGTGAACCCGTCTCGAGAAGGTCTTTGTAATTAACCACTTCCGCTTTTATGAATCCGCGTTCAAAATCGGTATGGATCTTACCCGCTGCCTGAGGAGCCTTGGTGCCGATCTTGATGGTCCATGCACGGCATTCGTCCTCTCCCGCCGTCAAAAAGCTCATAAGTCCGAGTATCCGGTAGCTTGCTGCGATAAGTTTGTCAAGTCCGGATTCTTTGAGTCCGAGCTCATCAAGGAACATCTGCTTTTCGTCATCATCCATTTCCGAAATTTCCTGCTCGATCTGAGCGCTGATGACAAACACTTCGCTTCCGTCCTTAGCGGCATATTCGCGGACCGCTTTAACATAAGCGTTACTCGCTCCGTCGTCCGCGCAGTCATCTTCCGCAACGTTTGCCGCATAGATCACCGGCTTTGCCGTAAGCAGGTTATACGAAGCAAACCATTCTTTTTCATCTTCGTCATCGGAAACTTCGAAGTTTTTGGCAAGATTGCCGGCTTCCAGGAAAGAATATATCTTCTGGGCAAATTCCTTTTCATGAGCATACTTTTTGTCGTTGTTGGCTGCCCTTGCGACTTTGGCGATACGGCGTTCGAGCACTTCCATGTCTGCAAAGATAAGCTCTAAGTTTATAGTTTCGATATCTCTTACGGGATCTACGGAACCGTCGACATGAATGACATTGTCATTGTCAAAACATCTTACGACATGAACGATGGCATCAACCTCACGTATGTTGGCAAGGAACTGGTTTCCGAGTCCTTCTCC
>CACYCC010000278.1 GCA_902772805.1 uncultured Lachnospiraceae bacterium
TACGGAACGCTTCTCGATCATAAGGCCGAATGTGATTATCTTGTTAACGCTATAAAGACCGGAATAACGGAAACGCATATCCCCAAATATATAAGGCAGGGATATGTAAGAGGGCTTGACGATATAGGAAACACCTACATTGAGATCGATATGAACGAACAGGTCCTTTACTATTTTGAGGACGGGATGGTAAGCCTTTGCTGCGATATCGTATCCGGAAGTCCTCACGGTTATCTAACGCCTCAGATGGTCTGCTATGTTTACAAAAAAGCGAGAGCCGCAACGCTTGTCGGTCCCGGATATTCAAGTTATGTCGATTACTGGATGGCCATTTATCAGGCTATAGGACTGCATGATGCCAGCTGGCAGAGAGCTTACGGCGGTACGAGATATTTAACACACGGTTCGCACGGCTGTATAAACATGAAACTTAAAGATGTGGAATATCTTTACAACTCCGTAGAAGTGGGCATTCCCGTAATATGTTATTACTGATGGGTGCAATTTACGGTATAAAATGATATACATCACTATCTTTTTTGTATAATATTCACTTTGACTTCAGCACTTTAATATATTATAGTGTTGCATAAATCAATATACTTTAGGAGGATGACGATATGTCCAGAGTTTACAATTTTTCAGCCGGACCGGCTACAATGCCCTTACCTGTCTTAGAAGAAATACAGGCTGAGCTGCTTGATTACAAGGGAAGCGGAATGAGTGTAATGGAGATGTCCCATCGATCTAAAGTTTATCAGCAGATCATAGACGAAGCTGAGGCAGATCTTCGCAAACTCATGAATATTCCCGACAATTACAAAGTACTGTTTATCCAGGGCGGTGCAACACTTCAGTTTGCAATGATCCCCATGAACCTTTGCAAGAACGGCGTTTTTGATTACATCGTAACAGGTGCATGGAGTAAAAAAGCTGCCAACGAAGCCAAGAAATACGGAAAAGTTAACGTTATCGCAACATCGGAAGACAAAAACTACAGCTACATTCCCGATGTTTCCGATCTTCCCATAGACGATGACGCAGATTATGTATATATCTGTGAGAACGAGACCATTCACGGCACAACCTATCAGTCTCTTCCCAACACAAAGGGTAAGATCCTGGTTGCCGACCAGTCATCAATGTTTCTTAGTAAGCCCGTAAATGTTTCCGATTACGGTATCATCTACGGTGGTGTGCAAAAGAACGTGGGACCGGCAGGCCTTTCGATCGTGATCATCAGAGAAGACCTTATAAGAGAAGACGTTGCTTCAACGATTCCCACATATTTGCGTTATGATACTCATGCCAACAACGGATCCATGTACAACACACCCAACTGCTGGGCTATCTATGTATGCGGTAAGGTATTCAAATACCTTCTTAACCTTGGCGGTCTTGAGAAGATGGACGAGATCAACAAAGAAAAAGCAAAAGTTCTTTATGATTTCCTTGATTCATCCAAGATGTTCAAGGGTACCGTTGAAAAGCAGTACAGATCTTTAATGAACGTTCCTTTTGTTACCGAATCCGCCGAAAAGGATGCAGCGGTTGTTGCCGCTACCAAGGCTGCAGGTTTTGATAACTTAAAAGGTCACAAGAGTGTCGGCGGTTTAAGAGCTTCCATCTACAACGCAATGCCTATCGAAGGCGTTAAAGCACTCGTTGATTTTCTTAAAAAGTATGAAGAGGAGAATGCATAATGTTTAAATATAATTGCCTTAATTCGATCTCGAATGTGGGACTTGCCGCATTCAGCGATGATTTTGTAAAGACCGATGATGTTAATGAAGCAGACGGTATTTTAGTCAGATCCGCAGACATGCACGAGATGGATCTTCCCGCAAATCTTAAGTGCGTTGCCCGTGCAGGTGCGGGTGTTAACAATATCCCTCTTGATAAATGTGCCGAGAAAGGTATCGTTGTATTCAATACTCCCGGTGCAAACGCAAACGGCGTTAAAGAACTCGTTATCGCAGGTATGCTTTACGCGGCCCGTGATCTTGTAGGCGGTATCAACTGGTGTATCGAAAACCAGGATGACGAAAACATCGCAAAAACCGCTGAGAAGCAAAAGAAAAACTTTGCCGGAACCGAGATCTACGGCAAAAAGCTCGGTGTCATCGGACTCGGTGCCATCGGCGGACTTGTTGCCAATGCAGCAGTCAATCTCGGAATGGAAGTATACGGATACGATCCTTACATCTCGATCAATGCAGCCTGGGGCTTAAGCCGTCAGGTTAAGCATGTGACCGACGTTACCGAGATCTACAAAGAATGTGATTATATCACCATCCATGTTCCGCTTCTTGAAAGCACCAAGAAATCCATTAATGCCGAAGCCATCGCAATGATGAAGCCCACCGCTATACTTCTTAACTTTGCAAGAGATCTTCTTGTAGACGAAGAAGCCGTTGTTGATGCTCTTACCGCAGGTAAGCTTGCAAGATACGTATCGGACTTCCCCAACAGCATTACCGTAGGTACCAAGGGATGTATCGTAACTCCTCACCTCGGAGCTTCGACCGCAGAATCCGAAGACAACTGTGCTAAGATGGCTGTCAAGGAAATGATGGATTACCTTGAAAACGGTAACATCTCCAATTCCGTTAACTATCCCGCAGTTGATATGGGTGTTTGCCAAAAGAACGGAAGAGTGGCTATATTCCACAAAAACGTTGCCAACATGATCACCAAGTTCACTGCATCTTTCGGTGATGCAGGCATCAACGTATCGGACCTCTTAAGTAAGTCCAAGGGCGAAGTTGCATACACCATGCTCGATGTTGACGATCCCGCAACCGATGAGATCGTAAGCAAACTCGAAGCAATTGACGGTGTGTTCAAAGTACGTGTAGTAAA
>CACYCC010000279.1 GCA_902772805.1 uncultured Lachnospiraceae bacterium
CAGATGCTTGAAAAAGAAGGAAAACTTCCCGACGCGGTCATTGCCTGCGTGGGCGGCGGTTCCAATGCGATCGGAAGTTTCTATCATTTTATAGAAGATAAAGACGTAAAACTCATAGGCTGCGTGGCAGCCGGCAGAGGAGTGGATACGTTTGAGACGGCGGCCACGATAGCGACCGGTAAACTCGGTATCTTCCACGGCATGAAATCGTATTTCTGTCAGGATAAATACGGCCAGATCGCTCCCGTATATTCGATATCCGCAGGACTTGATTATCCCGGTATCGGTCCCGAACACGCCGCTTTGCACGATTCGGGACGTGCCGAATATGTACCGATAACCGACGAAGAGGCAGTAAACGCATTTGAATACCTTGCGCGTACGGAGGGTATCATTCCCGCAATAGAATCGGCACATGCGATAGCTTATGCCATGAAATACGCACCCACGCTTTCTGCGGACAAGACAATAGTGGTAACGATATCGGGAAGAGGCGACAAGGACTGTGCCGCCATCGCACGTTACAGAGGGGAGGATATCCATGAGTAACATACATAAAGCTTTTGAAAACAGTAAGGCCTTTATTCCTTTTATAACATGCGGCGATCCCGACCTTGAGACTACAGGGAAGATCGTCCGTGCGGCGTGTGAAAACGGTGCGGATCTTATAGAACTCGGCATTCCCTTTTCGGACCCGACGGCCGAAGGCCCCGTTATTCAGGAGGCCAACTTAAGGGCTCTTAAAAATTCGGTCACTACAGACGATGTGTTTGAACTTGTAAAGGATCTAAGAAGTGATGTTAAGATCCCGCTCGTATTTATGACCTATGCAAATGTGGTTTTTTCATACGGGACCGAAGAATTCTTTAAAAGATGCTCGGAAGTCGGAATAGACGGTATTATCCTACCCGATGTTCCGTTCGAGGAAAAAGAAGATTTTGCGCCGACAGCGGACAAATACGGAGTCGATCTCATATCGATGGTGGCTCCCACATCCGAAAACAGGATAGCGATGATAGCCCGCGAGGCCAAGGGATTTCTTTATATCGTATCGAGTCTCGGAGTTACCGGGACCAGGACCGACATTACGACCGACCTTGATTCAATGGTAGATATAGTACGCAAAAACTCGGATATCCCGTGTGCGATAGGCTTTGGCATATCGACACCCGAGCAGGCCGCCAAAATGGCGGGTATTTCGGACGGAGCCATCGTGGGTTCCGCGATCATTAAGATCATGGCTAAGTACGGCCGCGACGCAGCACCCCATGTGGGCGAATATGTAAAAGCCATGAAATCTGCCGTCTCAGATAAGTGACCAAAAGGGATGTGGTGGAAACAGCTTTGACAATCAAAGAGGCCTCAGGGCACTCTTGTGTATTCGTCATCGGGGTTTGGCCAGAGTCTGTAGATCGGGAATCCGCCGTAAGGATGGGGCTGCGCTACCCATACTTCCAAAGATCCGTTATCCGCACGTTTGCAGAGCCTCCATCTGTCGACTTTCTCGTACGAATATCCCGCCTTGGGACCCGAACCTGCACGTACGGCCTGGTGCTTGGGTTTCATTATATGGTTTTCCTTGGTCGTGCTGAGCCCAAGCTGTGCGTTCAGTGTTCCGTAGAAACCGGTCGATCCCGATTTGTTACCGAATTTGCTCTCACCGCCCTTAAAACAGTAGATAGGTCCTTCGTTGGCGGCTACAAGATAAACTTTATAAGTTTCTGTTACTCCGTCAACCGTTGCGCTCACGGTAGTCGGAAGCCCTTTCCAGTTTTCAAATGCGCTTAAAGCACCTACGTTGTCGGCGAATGCCACATATGTTGCGGTGGCTATCTGATTGGCGTTGTATATGTCTTTGGCACGTTCGCTTCTTTTTACATAGCTTACAAACAGCGGAATGATGATACCCACCAAAATGACCATTATCGCGATGACAATGATGAGTTCGATGAGAGAAAAACCTTTATCATTCCGTGATATTTTCTTTTTCATCATCTCTACCTCCAAAGCTTACCCGATCATATCTGTGATCATATTTTTCCCTGTTATTATTTACGAATTTACCTATATTATATACCTTATTTTTGGTTTTGATCACTTTTTGGCAAAAAATCTAAGATTTAGCGGTTCTGTTTCCCGTACACATATTTTATGTATTCTGAAGCGAGATATGTTTTGACGGGAAACGGCGTAAGAGGGTATACTTTTTTTGAGACAAAACCGCCGGACAGCGATGTATTGAAAAGACGGAAAATGTGTGCACTTTAAGCGCACGGAAATGGGGGCGTTATGAACGAAAATCTTGTAAAAAGAAACGAATTGCTGGCAACAAAGGTTATCGAAGGCCTTAAGTCAAGAAACATGACAGGCTATTATGCCAAAGATAAGGCCGAAGCACTTAAGATCGCACTCGAGCTTATTCCCAAGGGAAGCAC
>CACYCC010000280.1 GCA_902772805.1 uncultured Lachnospiraceae bacterium
CCTTTCTTATCGGCCTCATCCTTGTTCTCGTTCCTGGAAGCGGTTATCGTAAGATATCCTTCCTTAAGTTCTGCCTTAACATCTTCTTTCTTGTATCCGGGAAGTTCGATATCGAGGTCGTATCCTCCGTCGCTTTCCTTGACATCTGTCTTCATGACTGTGTTTGCCGGATAATTATATCTCACAAGACTCTTTGAAGGACGTGAAAACTCATCAAAAAATTCATCAAATAAACCGGGCATTAACATAATGTATTCCTCCTTTTCTTGTTCTTGTCTTTATGTTTTCCCTTGGAACAATTATGTTATAACTCTGTTGTTAGCACTCGTCAATAGTGAGTGCTAACAATTAATAAAGTGTTTATAACTTTAATATTTGCTTTATTTTTCATATTTTCCCCGAAATGTGATTTTCCTCCTAAGTGCCGTAAAATCGGCATTTTTGATTTTTTGCCACAACTTTCGAAAAAATGCAAGAGTTTTATTTAAAAAAATTTAAGTATATTCTATAGGTAACATAATTGTTCCAAAGGAGTCATAAAATGTATCACATTCTCTACAACCCTCTTGCCTGTTCGGGCAAAGGCGAAGAAAACGCCAAAAAGCTCAAGGATTATTATAAAGATGAGGAAGTTGAATTTACCGATGTCACTACACTGACAGAAAAGACCTGTAAGGATTATATGGCAGGTATCAAAAGCGACGACAGTTTAGTCATATGCGGCGGAGACGGAACTCTTAACAGAGCCGTCAACGAGATCGGATTAAGCGGCCGGGACCATGACATATATTACTACGCTACCGGTACCGGAAACGATTTTATGAACGACATAAAAGAAAACGATTCCGATAAACCCGTACTCATCGACAAATATATCGAACACCTTCCCACCGTGGAAGTTAAGGGTATGACCAAAAAATTTTTAAACAATGTCGGATTCGGGATAGACGGATATTGTACGGAAGTCGGTGACGAACTTGCCAAACAGAACGTTAAAGATATCAATTACTCCGGAATAGCCATAAAAGGACTTTTGGGTAAATTTAAACCCGCCAATGCAAAGGTCGTAATTGACGGCCGTGAGATGGAATTTAAAAAAGCCTGGCTGGCACCGACCATGAACGGACGGTTTTACGGCGGCGGCATGATGCCGACCCCCGACCAGGACAGACTTAACAAAGATCATGAAGTATCGCTTTTTGTATGGTACGGTTCCGGTAAGTTAAGAACTCTTATGGCCTTTCCCTCGATCTTTAAGGGCGAGCATCTCAAGCATACCAAAATGTGCAAGGTCTTTAAAGGCCACGATATAACGGTTACCTTTGACAGGCCCTGCCCCCTGCAGATCGACGGCGAAACCGTAAAGGATGTTACGACTTACAGGGTTTACGCATGAACCTTCGCAACATACTCGGAATAGGTCATTCCGGTGTACTTTTTAAAGCATCTGCCGAAATAGTTGGGATCGGGTATTCCGACGTCGGCAGATGTGGCAAACATCTTGCGGGACAGTTTGGCAAGCTCCATTGCCCGCTCCATTCTGCATTCCGTTAAGTATTCCACGAAATTCTTGCCGGTCTCGGACTTAAACTTACGTGAAAGATAACTTGACGAAAACCCGAATTCCTGGGCAACGGATGTAAGGTTAAGTTCGGGATCCACATAATAGTCCCGTATGTATTTCTTGATCTGCTCGATCGTTGATTCTTCCATTTCATCAGGAACGTCATCTTCACCCGATACCGAGGCACGGGCATCGAGTTTGCTTTTAAGCCGCTTTAGCGTGTTGGTAACTTCCGCACGCACTATGGGCTTAAGCATATACTCAAACACCGGAAGGCTTACGCATTTTCTGGCATATTCAAACTGATCGAATGCCGTCATTATGATTATCACAAGATTGGGATAACGGGTTGTGGCAAGTTCGGTAAATTCGATACCGTTCATAAACGGCATCGAGATATCCACAAATACGATGTCCGGTCTGATATCATCGATCGTATTGATCGCTTCTATACCGCTGGCGGCCTCTCCCACCACTTCCATATTAAGTGATTCCCAGTCAATAGATCCCCTCATAAGATTTCTGGCCGACTGTTCATCATCAATTATCATTACTCTGTACTTATCTGACATTTTCTTCCTCTTTATCGCTTACGTCGCATTTTATCGACTGTATCTGCTCTTGCTTTCTGTCGGGATTATAAATTCTATCTCCGTATATTCTCCCAGCTCACTGGATATCCTTACAACATCCTTTTTGCCGCAGAAAAGCCTTACTCTCTCAATGGTTCCCCACAGGCCGAACGATTCGGATGTTTCACCGAGGTTCTCAAGACTTTCACCCTCGTGATCCGATAGCAGATACTCTATCTGCTCTTCTGACATTCCGACCCCCGTATCACGCACAAAAATATGTAGATCTCCGTCGGTCAGTTCCGTCTTTATAAGTATCGTTCCCTTTTCACCGGTAAGTCTGATACCGTGATAGATACTGTTTTCAACAAGCGGCTGAAGGATGAGCTTCGGGATCATACACTGTCCCGTTCCCTCGCCGATCAAATATTCATCTTCTATTATATCGCCATATCGAAGTTTTTGAAGAGAAAGATAATCCTTAACGATATTGATCTCTCTTTCAAGAGGAATGACACGGTCACCTTTACTTAAGAAGTTTCTGTAAAAGCTTCCGAGTGTTTCAAGCGCCGTATGGACATTGTCGGCCCCCGATTCCATGGCAAGATATCCTATGGTTTCAAGTGAATTATAAAGAAAATGCGGTTTGATCTGCTCGTGAAGGACTCTGAGTTCCGCTCTTCGTAACGATTTTTCGTTTTCAAGGTTTTGGGCGAAAAGATCGTTTACCCTCTCAACCATTCCGTTATACGAATCCTTGAGCATACCGATCTCGTTGTTCGCGATATCAGCATCTATGGCATCCAGTCGTCCGGTTTCTTTGTTATGCTCCATCTCACGTGTGAGGACACTGATGGGACTCGTGACATTTTTTGCGATGAACACACTGGCAACTATTATCATGATCGCAAAGATCAATAAGAGTATCATGATCACCCTTACCGTCTCAAACATTACAAACCCGTTTCCCACAGGCGTGGCACATGCAACTATGAGAGGTGTATCGGGAACTCTGGAATAGGATATCATGACTTTTGAAACTCCGTCACGCACCATCTCATGCGTGATATCATCGGAATAACCGGAGGCGGGAAGAAACTTCTTAAGATTCTCATCTCCCGAAAGCACTATACCGTCCTCGGACATTACTACCATGTTGGTTCCGCCCAGTACCTCCAGCTTTCTGTCTATGAACACCGGAGAAATGCTCATAAAAAGTATGCCTATCTTTTCCTGAGAGGTAACGTCGTTTATAACACGACCGATGCTTACGATGGGAATCCCGTTGCTTCTCGTGATCGCGCCGTTACAGTTGATGGAAATGACCGATGCTCCCCGGCGGTTAAGTATTTCTTCAAGCCACGCATCTTCGCTCATGCGTGTATCATCAAGTATGTAATTGTCATGACTTGAATTGACATACCGGCCGTCATTTCTGAAAACGAAGACCGAGTCGACCAGAGTCGTAACGTTTAAGATATCCAGTATGCTGTACCTGGTATTCTTTATAAATCCACCGTCTATCTGGCCTATTCCCGCATGCAGATACTTTACCACACCCTTGTCGGTCATTATAAGACGCGATAATTCCCTGTATCTTGTAAGCTCCGCAAGCACTCCGTCTTCAAGCGTTGTGATCGTGCGCTCCGCCTCATTGGTGATATTCTTGATCCGTTCCTGTCTTACAAGATAAAGCACCGCAAAAAAGAATGATACCGCCATTATAAGCACCATAAACAGCGTGATCACTCTTAATCCCGTAACAAGCGAATGCCTTTTTTTGTTTTCGTTTCGTTCGTTTTCTTTTGCCAAACTCTTAATACCCCGCTTTTGATATTATACCACTCATCAGGCCACTATTCATCAGATTTAAAAATAATGCGAATTAAAAAGGAGATCGTCCGAAGACAATCTCCTGTCATGTAATTCATATTGATCTTAAATAAATGTATCAGCCCTTTACCGCACCGACCATGAAACTTTCCTGGATCTTTCTGCTCATAAAGATGTAAACAAAAAGCATAGGGAAGGTTGCAAGCACAAGTCCCGCTCCCACAAGACCCCAGTCGGTGATGTTACTGCCTTTAAGGTTTGAAACAAATACGGGAAGTGTGTAGTGTGCTTCATCACTGAATACACTCGCAAACATGAACTCGTTCCAGCACTGCAGGAAAATGTATATACCCATAGTTGCAAGGGCGGGAGTCATAAGAGGCACGATTATATGGAAGAACGTTCCCCAGAGTCCGCATCCGTCGATGCAGGCGGATTCGTCAAGTTCCTTGGGTATATCGTTCATAAAGCCCGTACATACCATTATCGCCATCGATAGCGAGAACGCGGCATATGGGATTATGAGTCCCCAATAACCTTTTACGATGCCCATTTTACTGAATGAAACATACAAAGGATATAATGCGATATGCATGGGGATCGTAATACCGAGCATGAATATGCTGTTAAGTGTCTTGCTGCCTCTCCATGCGATCCTGGTGAGCGCATATGTAGCCATCAAAGCCGCAAGAAGACAGATCACGATGGTAGCGACAGCGACAAATACGCTGTTGGAAAAACATCTCTCAATACCGCCGCTGGCAAAGAATTCTCTTGTTGCGGTAAGAGGATTTTTACCTGTTTTCTTACCGAGATTAAATACTCTTCCGTAGTTACTCCAAAGCCATTCTTTGGGAAGACCGATAACATTTGAACCGGTGATCTCATTGGTACTCTTTAAAGAGAAAGTAAACAGGTAGTAAAGCGGGAAAAGGTCTATCAAAAGCCATACAACAAGTCCCGCATATATGAGCGCCTTCACAAATTTATTCGTTTTCTTGACGCTGTACATTTCAAGGTCAAATGAAGTATTCGAATTATTTTTTGCCATAGGGGTCTCTCTCCTTAAACATCCAATTTATGAGGATCGCAAATCCAAAGCACAGAACGATCATCATGACCGCTATGGCGCTTGCTATACCACCCTGGTTATGAAATGCATATCTTACAAGCATCAAGCTCGGAACCTTGTAAGAACAGTTGTATGCGTCTTTGGCAAATACCTTGATAAGGTCATAGGATTTAAGAGATCCGGTGATCGCGAAAATGATGCTGACCTTAATGATGGGCTTGATGATCGGAATGATAACATATCTGTTAACCTGTCCGTCGGTAGCACCGTCAAGCATGGCAGCTTCTCTCAATTCGGGAGAAACACTCTTGATACCCGCATACATAAGAAGCATATGATAGCCCACATACTGCCAGATGGTAGGTATGAATACGGCCAGAAGCGCGGTCTTTTTGTTTGCCAGAAGTCCTTCCGGAGGAAGTCCGCTCCACTGGAAGAATTCGAAAGCCTTGACTACAAGACCGTAAATAGGATTATATATCTTCTCCCACAGCATACCGATAACAACCGCAGAAATAAGAACGGGCATAAAGTATACCGAGAGATAAACACGTTCACCTTTAATTCCCTTACCGAGCATAAGTGCAAGCCCGAGTGCAAGGGGTAACTGAATAAATACGGACAAAGCTGCAAGAATGAGTGCATTGATCACAGCCTTTCCGAAATCATACTGTTTTCCAAACAGATCTACATAGTTTTTAAATCCGACATAATCGCCGCGATCGGAAAACGTCGGATATACATACATACTGTGATGAACCGACGCAATTATAGGCCAAACCAAAATACCAACAAACAATATCAAAGCAGGAAGCAAAAACAGGAAAACCGTAAGGTTCTTACTCTTTTTGTACATAATCTTTTCCTTCCGTATAAAAGAAGATGGATTTGAAAAAAACCGGCCTTTCCCATCCCCAATGGGAACACGGGAAAGGCCGTTGTTTGTTTACCTTAAATTCAGATCAGATTATCTGATAGCGCCCTTTAATTCAGCAATGAATCCTGCGCCGTCAAGTTCTTTTCCGTATACCTTAGCAACAGCTTCAAGATAAGGGTCCTTATCTACTGCGCTCATAGCGGTATCACCAAAGAGAACGTAAGCATCTGCATTTGCACAGATCTCTGCAACGGACTGGGTAAGAGGGTTGATGTTGCTGGTATCGCCGTAAGGGATCCAAGCGGGAAGACCACAACCATCAAGATATCCGTAGTGGCAGATAAGCTTACCAAGTTCTGCAGCGTATTCAGCAGCGAGCTCAGCGTTAGGTGAAGAAGCGGTAACTGCAAGAGTATCTGAAGGTCCACCGATGAGCTGTCCAAGTTTAGACTTGGAAGAATCGATTACAGGGAACTCAGTAACTTTTACCTTAGGTAAGAAATCAGGGTTGCTTGCGAAGTCTGCACAGTTCCAGGTACCGTTCTGATAGAAAGCGGTTCTGCCTGCGATGAAGTTAGCCTTAACATCATCGTTAGGAAGAGAAGCTCCTGCGGGATCGAAGTAACCTTTGTCGATCATTTCCTGGAAGGTATCAACTGCCTTAGCAACGTCAGCGTTGTCATAAGAAGCTCTTCCAAGGAAGATGTCGTTAAGAGCGTCAGCACCGATGCTCTTTTCAATGATGGGCTCAAGATACTCGGTTACACACCAAGTCTCACCACCTGCGCATCCGAAAGGAATGATTCCGTTTGCTACAAGATCATCACAGCACTGGATGAGCTCGTCGTAGTTCTCGGGAACCTTATCCCATCCTGCCTGCTTAAGAAGATCCATGTTAGCGAAAAGTGCAACGATGTTCATGGTTGTGGGAACACCATAGTGCTTTCCGTCGTATGTTGTGTTACCAAGCATGCTCTCAGGAAGTTCGTCTTTGTACTTTGCAAGAGTATCATCAAGGCAATATACTCTGCCCTGGTTTACAAAGTCGCCAAGGAATGCACATGACCATGTGAAGAAGATGTCGGGAAGACCTTCACCTGATGCCATTGCTGCAGCGATCTTCTGCTTGTAAGCTTCGTTTTCAATTGCTTCCCATTCAAGTGTTACATTGGGATACTTTTCAGCCATCTCAGCGATAGCCTGCTCATAAGCGTGACGGTTTGAGTCACCTTCTGTAGCGATACACCACATTGTAAGGGTTACAGGTTCATCTGCTGTAACAGCGGGCTCTGTAGAAGCTGCGGGCTCTGTGGAAGCTGCGGGCTCTGTAGAAGCTGCGGGTTCAGTAGATGCTGCGGGTGCGGGGGTATCTCCGCCGCAAGCAGCGAGTGAACATACCATTACTGCTGCCATTAATAAAGCAAGTACTTTTTTCACAATAAATTTCCTCCTCTTTATATTGTTTTGTACTTTGTTTTGCATATCCGAAACGTACCCTCATTCCGGATATACGGTTACGATCTCACAGACACGCCGTGTGATCCATTTATCATTCTATGATTGTTTTGCACATAATAAAATGTAAAATGTTTACTTCAGTAAGCATCTTTTTGACATAAAAGTCCGCCCCGAGGGGCGGACAATGATTTTTGTTGTGCAATTTATACAAAATATCTATATGACTTTTAGTGATTCTGCCTTGAACGTGATTTTGTCACCCGCACTTTTTATACAGCACGAGTAACAGTATCCGTCATCAAGCGGTAATTCGTGGAAGATCAAGCCTTTTGGAGGCTCAAAGACGTCGATCGAATCAAGTCCCGCTCTAAGGCCTCTTCCGTCACATTTAATATAACTTTCCTTGAGTGTCCAGATACGGGTAAACATCTTTATCTTATCTTCGGGATCGGGTTCACGCTCTATGCACGCGGCTTCGCTTTTAGTAAAGAAACGTCTTGCCGTCGACATATTCCTCAGGGCAGTCTTTTCGATCTTTGCATCGACGTCCGAAACTGCCAGGTCGCCGTCCTGCGACTGTCCGCTGTCCTGCGATTGTCCGCTGTCCTGCGATGATATGCTGCCCTGCGACGGCACCTTGATACGCTCGACATCACATCCGCACTCAAGAGGTGAAAGAACGCACATCACTCTGTCGCCGCTGTGGGATATGTTGAAGTTAAGACTCCCATTTTCGTTTCGCTCCGCACTGCCCTGAGATACAGCCGCATCGGATTTGTCATCAAAAAAAGGCTTTCCGTACTCTCCCGCTGCGATAGTATCCATCAGTTCTTCGCGTCCTTCTTCTTTAAGCGCAAGCCTTAACAGTTCAAACGCCGCAAGTGTCCTTAACTTATCACCCGTCCGCTTACATGCATCCGCCCTCTTCCGCGCATACTCACACGCCGTCCTATACAGTTTTTCATATGCACCCGCCGGATCATCCGTCGTGATATCCGACACGTATATCTTCACGTCATCCATATACTTAATTCAATCAAAAACGTCAGAAAATGTATCCGGATCGAGCCTTCCGCAGCGTCGGCACTTAGCGAGTATGTGCTGCATACGAGCTTAGTGCAGGTCGACCGAAGCGTCGGCCGGCCGCTACGCGAGGGTGCAAAACGTCCGGTGGACGTTTGTTATGCACCGACCGAAACGAAGTGAAGACCAAAGCGCAAGCGGGCGAGAGGAGGATACATTTTCTGACGTATTAGTATTTATTTTATAATCTCATCGATCGTGGAAACCGTTATAAACGCGCGGTTTTTGTATTCCGCGATGATCTCACGCAGACGCTGCAGTTCGAAATATCCGACATAGCATATGAGTGTTTTGTTTTCACCCGCTATAGCGCCCTGCGAGTCCATGACCGTACATGTCTTGTTGAGGTCATGACGGATACGGTTTATCATCTCCTCGGGGTCCTTGGTAATGATCGTAACCTGCTTGATCGCTTCAAAACGGTCCGTAAAGTGGTCTATTACCGCAGTCGCAACGATATAAACGAGGAGACTCAGGAGTGCACTGTTTTTGTCGATCAGGAAAAATGCGAGTATATAAACAACCGCATTGAATCCGATCAGGAAACTTGTCATACTGAGCTGTTTGCCGAATTTCTTGCCCATAAAATCGACGCCCACATTGGCAAGTATCTCCGAACCGTCTATACATCCGCCGAAGCGAAGTATCATGGAAAGTCCCGCACCGAGAATCGCACCGCCGAAAGCAACCGCTATGAAATGTTCGGTATTAAGCTCAACGTGAAGTTCTTCGAACCATGCCAGTCCGACCATGTAAACGAATGAGCCCCAACCCGCTCTTATAATGAAATCCCGTCCCATATAGATGAAACCGAGTATCAAAAACGGTGTCACTACAAAGAAAACGCAGAGTGAAAGATTAAGTCCCGTAAGTTTGCTTATTATGATCGCAATACCCGCGGTCCCGTAATCAATGGCATCGTTGGGAAGCAAAAGACTTGCTACCGAAAAGCTTGCAAGAAGTGCTCCAACGGTGATCCACAGCATTGAGATCGCTCTTTTGGTGATAAGTTTCATAAGTTCTCCATTCAGTGCCGGCAAATTTAGAAATCACATGATCTGGGAGTTCTGGGGAACGGAATGACGTCTCTTATGTTCTCGACTCCCGTTAAGTACATGATAAGTCTTTCGAATCCCATACCGAATCCGCTGTGAATGCAGCCGCCGTAACGTCTTGTGTCAAGATACCAGTCGATACCTTCCTTGTCGACGCCCATCTCATCCATACGGGAAAGAAGTTTATCAAGATCTTCTTCTCTCTGGCTTCCGCCCATAAGTTCTCCTGCCTGGGGAACCAGAAGGTCTACCGCAGCAACGGTCTTTCCGTCGGGATTTAATTTCATATAATATGCCTTGATGTCCTTGGGCCAGTCGGTCACAAATACAGGACCGCCGAAGTGCTCGGTGATGTAGCGTTCGTGTTCTTTTGCAATATCCTCACCGTAATCGGGGGCAAATTCCCACTTAACGTCGGCAGCCTTTAAGATATCGATAACGTCGTGGTGGGTGATGCGCACGAACTTGGAATTTACGATCGCATCAAGTTTATCCTTAAGACCCTTTGAAACAAATTTGTCGCAGAACGTTATCTCTTCGGGGCAGTGCTCGAGCACATAGGAAACGGCGTATTTAAGCATCTCCTCCTCAACGTCCATAAGACCTTCAAGATCGCAGAACGCCATTTCGGGCTCGATCATCCAGAACTCGTTTGCATGTGTCTGGGTGTTGGAGTTCTCGGTCCTGAAAGTGGGACCGAAAGTATAGATATCTCCGAAAGCCATGGCAAAAGTCTCACCCTGAAGCTGGCCGGAACCTGTTATAAACGACTGCTTGCCAAAGAGGTCCTTGGAAAAATCAACTTTTCCCTCGTCGTCGAGAGGAAGGTCGTTGAAGTTGAAAGTCGTGATCTTAAACATCTGATCGGAGCCTTCACAGTCGGCACCGGTAATGAGAGGGGTATGTACATATACATATCCTCTGTCCTGGAAATACTTGTGTATTGCCATAGCCGCAACGCTCCTTACACGGAATACCGCGGAAAAAAGGTTGGTGCGGGGACGAAGATGTGCAACGGTACGCAAAAACTCTCTTGTATGACGCTTGGGCTGTATCGGATAGTTCTCGGGACAGTCTCCTAAAAGCTTTACGCTTGTTGCCTTAACCTCAAAGGGCTGGGGCATATCGGGTGTGAGCACCAAAGTACCCGTTACCTGAACGCTTGCGCCGACACGAATCTTTGAGATGTCGTCAAAGTTATCAAGCGCCTGCTCGTATACTACCTGAAGCGATTCAAAAAACGAACCGTCATTTATATTAAGAAAACCGAACTGGGCCTGGGAACGGTTTGTACGTACCCATCCGCATACAGTTACTTCCCGGGAAGCATATTGGTCGGTTTTTCTGAACAATTCAACTATTCTGGTTCTCATTGGTATTTCCGCCTTTCATTTCATCGAATATCGATATAATGATATACTTTATAGCGATTTTACCAAACTGTCAAACGAAGCAAACGGTCCGGGACAGATGTTTTCACATCTTGCATCGTCGTAGTAATCCATGTTGAATACTATCGGCGTTCCGTCCGTATTCTCAAAATACTGTTCGGGCTCAAAAGCCTTTCCGAGCGTTTCGGTCGAGATCATCTTGCACTTGAAATCTTTGATGATGTCGGCAATGTTCGTATCAAGTTTTATCTCATCGCCTTCACACTTAAGTTCGATCTTAACGGGAGTTGCATCCACAAATGCGTCCTTTTCCTTGCAGTAGGGTTTTGCGCCGTTAAGATACACATTTCCTTCCGCCCATATGGGAAGATGACCAAAATGTACCGGAGCGAGTGCTCCCATATCTGCGGGTTTTGAAAAGTCAAACTGTGCTATCCACTCATCATATGTCGGATATTCGTCAAATACGAAAGTTCCCACTTCGCGGTTTTCCATATCGGAACCTTCCCGAGAATCGCGAAGTATCTCTTTTTGTTCGGGAGCGTTCTTTTGCACAAAAATATTGTTGTAGAATCTGTCATCGCCGTGAAGGATGGTCATGAATCCCATGACTTCTGTGCGGTGAGGGATATGGTAAGGCGTATATCTCCAATGTGTTCCGTCGCCAACGCTTGTAAATGCGCCACAGATAAGGTTATGTACGAGCGCCACGCCCTGAGTCGCAAATCTTAAGCTTGCTTCCGAGAGCATGATGTTGTTGTCGATAAGTGTGGGGCCATGTCCGACTTCCACGAAGATATCCTGGCTCATCATACCGCCTTTAAGCTGCTTGGCAAAAGAAGGCATCTGGTTGTCATGAAGTAAGTTCTGGGAGAGTCTTGTTCCCTGTGCTTCCCAGTCGCACCATATTCCCATCGTACAGTGGTGGATATGGTTCCTGCGCATTGTGACATCGATCGCCGCATGCATCTTGATACCCGCGATCTCGGCACCGCCAAGTTCCATCATGTTGTTGATGTGGTGGATGTGGTTGTCCTCGATGATACTGAAAACACCGCCCATGCGGCCTATGATACCGCCCTGTTCGCAGTGATGGATATTGTTGTGTCTTATGATATGGCTTCCGATGTTTTCTTTTAACCAGCCGTGATACTGGCCTCTGCAGACCGCATCACGCTCCATCTGCGTGGGACTCTTGACATATTTGTATGTAAAATAATGATCGTTGTCGGGATCGAGATATTTGCCAAGGGAAATACCCGCGCATTTGCTGCCCCAGATATCGCAGTTTTCGATCACCCAGCCCTTGGACCAGTGGGGGCCTATCATACCGTCCTGGAAGGCTGCGGGGGGCGCCCAGTTTGTAGCCGCTTTGTTGATCTCAAATCCGTCGACGGTAATGTAATTTACGCCGGTCTTTGACGGGAAAAAGACATTCTTGCGAACAACTATCTCAGCCCGCTCTTTGTTGGGATCCATGCCTTTGAAATTTGCAAAGAATACCGTCTCGTCCTTTTCGGTATCCTGCTCGGCATACCATTTGAACCTTGAATCCTCGGGACACCAGCTGCACTCGTATACCTCGGCCTTTATGCAGTCATCGATCGATGAAGCTTCGTAAAGTGCCGTATCGTTGATGTATACACAGCCCGTGTGCTTGTCGGCTTTTGCGAAATACCAGTCGCCGTAAACAAATGTGGTGTATGGATTGTATCCGTTAAAGATGGCATTGGATACCCTTGCGGTCCAGACATCACCCGAATATACGCTCCATCCCGTGACACGCTCTCCGCCGGTGATAACGGCTTTTAACGGCTCCACACTCTTATATACTATCGGAGCATCGGGAGTACCCGCATTTACGGGATCCACATACTCTCTGTAAGTTCCAGGGAAAACCAGAACCTCATCCCCGGGTTTTGCGATCTTTGCTGCGGAACCGATCGTTTTAAAAGGATAATCCTTACTTCCGTTTCCGTTTCTTGCAGCACTTGCATCAACATAAATTTTCATTTCGTAACCTCCTGTACATTAAATTACATCACTTCACGATCAATTATCATCCAAACCTTTTCAAAAATCTACATCCCACAGTGTATCCGCGCACTTTATACAATTTTTAAATTCAAAAATACATACC
>CACYCC010000281.1 GCA_902772805.1 uncultured Lachnospiraceae bacterium
CCGTAAGGAAGCTGGGAAGCCTTTAAATCGGCTGAAGCGTCAAGATCGAACACTTTTAACAGCTCCATTGCTTTTTCATCCATTTCCCGCTCTACCTTAAAATACTTGGGCAGTCTGAATATAGATGCGAAAGTCGAATATGAATAGATGTTATGAAGGCCGACTTTAACGTTATCTCTGACAGTCAGATCTTTAAAAAGCCTGATGTTCTGGAATGTCCTGGCAATACCGGCCTTGTTGATCTCTATGGTGGAAAGGGAAGTTATGTCTTTACCGTCAAGTTTTATGATACCTTCGTTGGGTTTGTAAACGCCTGTCAGTAAGTTAAACACGGTTGTCTTGCCCGCACCGTTGGGTCCGATAAGACCGTAGAGTTCACCTTTTTCAATATTTACCGAAAAGTCATCAACGGCTCTCAGTCCGCCGAATGAGATCGATAAGTTGTTTACGGAAAGCACAGCATTATTCGTTTCCATTGTCTGTACCTCCTTCCGCGATCGTTTTCTTTTTACCAAACTTGGGAAGCATGCCCGTAAGCCGTGCTCTTAAGTCCTGAGCCTTGGGTGCCCACGAAAACAGCATCATTGCTATAAGAACTATCGCATAAATGAGCATACGATAATTTGAAAGTCCTCTTAACATCTCGGGAAGCAGGGTAAGTACCACCGCTGAGATTATGGATCCCCTGATATTTCCTATACCGCCCAGCACCACGAAAACAAGTATCATGATGGACATGTTGTATCCGAAGTTTTTGGGAGTCGCCATCAGGGAACTGATATTATGTGAATAAAGAACACCTGCCACGCCCGCAAGTGCCGCGGATATCGAAAAAGCAAGGAGTTTATACTTGGTGATATTGACCCCTACCGATTCTGCGGCGATGACATTGTCACGGATCGCCATGATCGCACGTCCGTCACGGCTCTTTATAAGATTAAGCACTATAAAGAGCGTGATCAGTATAAGTACGATACCAATCGCAAAATTCGAGTTTTTGGGAGTTCCCGTAATACCCTGCGCACCGTTTACTATGATCTCACCGGTTTCCTCCATGTTGAGCGCGAGCGCATCTTTTGTGGAGAAATGAAGACCGTTTGAGTCTCTTCCGATATACAGAACATTTATGACATTTTTGATGATCTCGCCAAAAGCAAGCGTTACGATGGCAAGATAGTCACCTTTAAGTCTTAAAACCGGCATGCCTATCAGAAATCCGATAAGACCGGCGCACACAAAACCTATCAATATGGCAAGTGTGAACCGAAGCCATCCGATCGTGATAACATTGACCGTCAGCTTTGAAAAGAACGCGGATGTAAAAGCTCCCACACACATGAATCCCGCATGTCCGAGACTCAGTTCGCCGAGTATTCCGACGGTAACATTAAGTGAAACCGCAAGAATCACATAAGCACATAACGGTACCATAAGTCCCGTCATCAGGCTCGAAACCGCATGAGCCGAGATGAGACTTTGCATGATAACAAAAGCGACTATAACTATTCCGTATGTAATGATATTGTCTTTATTCCTGGTCATAAACTCTTTCATGCCGCACCTCCTAAACCTTTTCCTGGATCTTGCGGCCGAGAATACCGGTCGGTTTTAATAAAAGAACGATTATGAGCACCAGAAATACTATTGCATCCGATAACTGGGATGAAATATATGCTTTAGACAGTATCTCTATAATGCCAAGCAGTATACCGCCTATAAATGCGCCGGGAATGGAACCTATGCCGCCGAAAACCGCAGCGACAAACGCTTTGATACCGGGCATGGAGCCTGTATAGGGGGTAAGCGCGGGATACGAAGAACACAGTAACATACCCGCAACCGCCGCAAGTGCGGAACCGATCGCAAATGTAAGCGAGATCGTAGCGTTAACGTTTATTCCCATTAACTGAGCCGCACCGTTATCTTCGGAAACGGCAAGCATGGCCTGGCCGGCGCGTGTCTTGTTAACAAACAGCGTAAGTAAGACCATGATGACGATACACGCGGATATCGTGACAACGGTCTCCCCCGTAACGGTAAGGCCTGCATTTCCCGTACTTGCAAAAAGCTTTATGGGCTCTATGTTTACTACCGATGAAAATGATTTGGTATTTGCGCCGAAGATAAGAAGGGCAACGTTCTGAAGCAGGTAGCTCACACCTATGGCGGTAATAAGTACCGCAAGTGAAGACTTGGCCTGTCTTAAAGGTCTGTATGCAATGGCCTCTATTGTGATACCGAGTGCGGTACACAGCACTATAGCCAGTATCATTCCAAGCCATGTCGGCAGACTCAATGTGCTCACGACGGTAAATACGACATAACAGCCGATCATTATTACGTCACCGTGGGCAAAGTTAAGCATTTTGGCAATACCGTATACCATCGTGTAACCCAAAGCGATGATCGCATATACGGAGCCTAAGCTTATTCCGTTGATAAGATAAGTCAGAAAACTCATTAATAACACCTTCTTTATTGTTCTTAAGCCAAAAACCTTTAATATTATATCAGAATAACGCTATGGGATAAAGCGTGAATCGGCAATTTTGAACCGAAAACGGCATTTTTGAAACAAAAAGGGGCGCGACCGGCGCGCCCCTTTGCATTTAAACGATTACTGAATGAGTGAATAGTTGCCGTCCTTGATGATCATAGCCTTAGGAGCTTTGTTAACGGCACCGTCTTCCGTCCACTTCATGGAAAGACCGGTAAGACCGTCAACGGTGATCTCAGTCATTGCCTTTTCAAGTGCATCACCGAGTTCGGAAACACTCATATTGGGCTTTGCGCCTGCTTTTTCGATAGCTGCTTTGATGATATATACAGCATCGTATGCATCGGCAGCGAACTGGTTGGGAGTTTCGCCGTAAGCTTCTTCATAGGCCTTAACGAAAGCCTGTGTCTTCTCATCGGTTGCATCTGCTGCGAAAGGAGTAAGTAACATTACGCCTTCTGCAAGAGATGTATCGAAGTTCTCAACACCGAGGATACCGTCAAGTCCGTCACATCCGAAGAACTTAAAGTCGTAACCGGCACTTGCTGCCTGGGTAAGGATTAAAGAAGCTTCGGTGTAGTAGATGGGCAGGAATACAAGTTCTGCACCGTTGTCTGCTGCTTTCTGGAGCTGTACGGAGAAGTCTGTCTTTGAATCTGACGTAAATGCTTCCGCAGCTACGATCTCAAAAGGCTGATTCTCTGCTTCTGCTGCAAACTTAGCATAAATACCCGAAGAATAAACATCGGAACTGTCATAAATAACGGCTACTTTGCTTGCAAGCTTGTTATCGCCGATATATGCTGCAGAACCGATACCCTGGTTGGGGTCTGTAAAGCAAACCTGGAATACGTTCTTGTTGGCGATACAGTCAACTGCAGATCCCGAAGGAGTAAGCTGGAACATATTGTCGTTAACGGATTCTGCCGCAACCGCAACGCAGCATCCCGATGTAACGGAACCGACAAGGATGTCCATACCCCAGTCCTTAAGTGCGTTATATGCATTAACAGACTTTTCGGCATCAAGCTCGTCATCCTGGAAATTGTATTCGATCTGGTATCCGTTGATACCGCCTGCCGCATTGATCTCCTTGATCGCAAGGTCGGCACCGTTCTTAACTGCAAGACCGTAAACCGCTGCGGCGCCTGTGGTGGGTCCGATACCGCCGATCTTAAATGTGTTGGATTTAGTTGACTGGCCACCGCAACCTGCAAGGGATGCGATCACCATTGCCGTTGAAAGGACAACGGCCAAAGCCCTTGTAACTCTTTTCATAATAATCCTCCTTAAAACTGAAACTTTTCGCTTCATTTTAAGAAATGATAAATAAAGACCGCCACTTTGTCAATGCATAATAATACCACTTTAATTTGCTAAAGTCGGGGGTGGTATTGTGAAAAATAGACAAAAGCTCGGTCTGATTATGTGCGATTTAACTAAAAAGGGCAATTGTTGAAATAAGGATCTGCCCGCCGAAATAAAAGATAAGCGAGATCAAAGATCTTCTGAAATTGCTGCCCACAAGCTTGTTGCGTCCGAGCAGCCAGTCGGATATTACCAGAAAACATGCTCCGATACCTACGAGCATGTTCGCAGGTTCCTGAGTAGATATAAGGCTTACACCGAGAGCAAACGAACCGCTTATGACAAGATTGTACGAAACAAGCGGCAGACGGTATTTCTTGCCCAAAAGGTCAAGTGTCAGTACAGTCCCGATAACCGCAAGCAACAGATATATGATCACGGTAACGACAGTGATCTTTTCAAGCATCACGTAAAGCCCCGCAACATAAACAAGATGTCCCGCAAGGAAGAGGCACCCTCCCCTGAAAAACTTGATCTCAAGAACAATGTCACCGACCGCGCACAGCATCATTCCGACAGTCATGATGACGATAAACGGTCTTCCGGTCGGCGTTACGAGTTCTTTTACCATACCGATGATCATAACAACAAGGGGGATCCCGATGCAGATCCCCTTAAATATCAATTTGTTGGTCCTGGAGGAATGATCGTACTTTTTGTGGGTATAAACCGGCACAAACAAAAACATATCGATCGCCCAGGCGATGCATATGAGTATTCCCGTAATGCCCAAGTTCATCAGGTCGTCTCCTTAAGTACCACGCGCTTTAAATTGTTATCGCTTAACAGTATTGCGCCCGGAATTGAACTGACAAATTTCTGAAACTGCGAGTAACCGTATGATTTCGGTGAGAAGGACGGGTATTTTTCATGGATCTGGTTTGA
>CACYCC010000282.1 GCA_902772805.1 uncultured Lachnospiraceae bacterium
CGGGATCAATTGTTGTTTTGCTGGGGTTTTGCCGTTTTTTCGGTCTTTGAATACATAAAGATATCTTTTTTGTCACTTACGACAAAACTGTTGTCTCTTGTGTAATCAGCTGCGGAATCGTTTTTGTATACACTCGTAAGCTGACCTTTTAAAACCATTGCATATATAAATCCCACAATAAGACCTATTACAAGGGAAACGATCAGTTTTGTGCCGAATCCGAAGCCGTCTGCGCCTTCGGTTGCTACAACCGTGAAAGCACCGGTATTTAATAACATAGTCTGAACAGATAATAATATACTCATGCCTTCACCTCCTAAATAAAGTAAAACAATGCCTGAACCGCAAATGCTATGACGGCGGCGATACCTGCTGCCTTAAACAGATGCTGTGTATAAAGGCTCTTGTCCATGGGAAGGTTACCTACGAACTTACCGGTCTGGCCGTTCATGGCAAACACAAACTTCTGGCCGTTCCAGGTCGTATTGAGTATCCAAACGGGATAAAGTGCGTATTTGGCAACGCCGTTTGAAAGCTGTATTGCGGAATTTTCAACATCTACGGCATTGTATCCCTGTACCGTGCGTCTGAAAGCATCCTCGGTAGCGCGTTTAACTCTTTCATTGGCTCTTCCGATGCTGGCATCGGCGTCGACATCATATTTATCTGCCATGTATCCGGCAAGATAGGCTGTCTGGAAAGGAACCGCTTCTTTGAAGTTATAAGGCTCCAGAGATTCCATGAGCGTATCGTCCATCTTGGTGGAACCGTCTACGGGCACCTTGTCAAATCCTATCGAACCCGATCTGAATACCGAGAAGAAATCAGTCCTTTCATATCTGAAATTCGAATCTTCCCATCTCTGAGTCTTGGTACATTTGTATCTGATCCTTGCATTGGCATCCGTATCGAACAGCCAGTAAGGAACATAGATACCTTTGATGTCTTCTATATGATTGTTCTGGGTGAAAGCCTTGGGAAGAAGTTTCTTGCCTTTCATATGGTCAGCAAACTTCTTTTTGGCAGCTTCTTTGTCAAGTTTAAAGGGAATAACAAAATCGGGCTTAAGTGTTCCGCTGAACTGTCCCATCATAACAATGGGGTTGCCGCAATAAGGGCATTCCGTAGCCGCGGTCGTGGAGTCACCGATAACTTCTCCGCCGCAGGACTTACATACGTATGAGCGCATGCCGTCGGTCTCGCCTTCGCCCCACTCGGAGCCTGCCGTAGTTTCCCATGTAAAATCATCCGCACCTTCCTGCTGTAACTCTTCGTCAAAAGAAGCAAGTGCAGACATTTCAAATTCCGTATCGCAGAAAGGACATTTAACTTTCTGAACTGCTGAATCAAATGCTAATGCGCCACCGCAACAGGGGCACTTATATTGTAATTCCGCCATATCTCCTCCTGATAAAAAATGTGCCTCCGCCTCGCATAGAAGCGGAGGTCACTTATTAATTTGATCGATTACTGAACGTCTCTGTCATCGAAAACGTCGCCGCATTCAGGACAGAACTTAGGAGGATTCGTGGGATCCTCGGGCATCCAGCCACACTTGTCGCACTTATAAAGAGGTGCGCCCGCGGGTTTCTGAGCTCCGCAGTTGGAGCAGAACTTACCCTGGTTAACTGTACCGCATGAGCAGGTCCATCCCGTTGTGGGAACAGGTCTTGCGGATCCGCACTCGGGACAGAACTTACCGGTTGCGGTTGCGCCGCATGAGCATCTCCATGCGTCAGCTGCGGGAGCTGCTGCTGCAGGTGCGGGAGCGGGTGCTGCCGCCTGCTGCTGCTGACCCATTGCGAATAAGTTGCCGATCTGGCCTGCGCCGCCGCCTGCGTTCATAGCCATACCCATTCCGATGAAGCCGTTCATTGCTCCGCCGGGGTTGTTTGCCGCGCCCTTCATAGCGTCTGCCTGAGCAGAAACCAATGTAGCTGCAGCCATGCTGGGATCTCTGTTGATGGCGTTTCTCTGAGCAACCTTGATCATCTCTGCGTCTTCGTCGGGCAGTGTAACCGATCCGAGCGCTATGCTGACAACCTTAAGTCCTCTTAACTCGCCCCACTTGTTTGAAAGTGCAACGTTCATTGCATCTTCAAGCTCGGTGTTGTGAGCGATGATCTGGTTGGGACGAAGTTCCATATCGGAGAGTTTTGCAAATGCAGGCTGAAGAGCTGCAATAAACTCTGTCTTTAATGTATTGTCAAGCTGATCTCTTGTATATTCTCTTTCAACGTTACCGCAGACTTTCGAATAGAAAAGAAGGGGATCTGCGATCATGTAGGAATAAACACCCGAGCAGCGAAGTGATACGTCTACGTCAAGACCGATCTTGGAGTCAACTACTCTGAAGGGGATCGGGTTGGGAGTACCGAACTTGTTGTCAAGGATTTCCTTGGTGTTGAAGTAATAGATTCTCTGATCCTTACCGGTATCGCCACCGTAGGTGAAACGCTTTCCGATAGTCTTGAATGTTTCAAGGATGCTCTCGCCGAGTTTTCCCGAAAAGATCGAAGGCTCGGTAGAAGAATCAAATGTAAATTCGCCGGGTTCGGCACAAACTTCAACGATCTTACCCTGTTCAACAATGATCATACACTGTCCGTCCGCAACAGCGATTCCGGAACCGTTTGAAATGATGTTGTCTGAACCTTTTGTATTGGAAGAACGATCGCTTGTACGCTTAACACCCTTTGTAACCAATACATTCTTGTCCATAGCTTCACAGTAAAAGAACTCTTTCCACTGATCTGCCATAACTCCGCCGGCAGCTCCGGCGATTGCCTTAATTAATCCCATAAAATATATTCTCCTTTCTGAATTAAGGGCCATGCCCTTAGCGTCAAACTTCAAAAGCCCAAATGCTTTATTGTCGACCTACGAAAACAATTATACCTTTATTGTCCGAAAAAAAAAATACCCTAAAGGGCATATTCAAAAAAATGTTTTCGGGGTAAAAAAAGTCCCGCCGGACTGTATTTAATGCCGGTGGGACTTAACATATTCAACAAACGAATCGATCGACAGAGGTCTTGAGAAATAATAGCCCTGAACGATATCTCCGCCAAGGCGAACGGTATTCTCAACATTGGCCTCGGTCTCGACACCTTCCACGATGACCTGTGCCTGAAGCGCATGTATCATGTCCACTATGGAACTGATGATGATGCCGTTCTTGCCGTCGATATTCGATTCCTTCATAAATGCCATATCAAGCTTGATAACATCGAATGGCAGTTTCATGAGTGCGTTCAGCGAAGAATATCCGCTTCCGAAGTCGTCTATCTCCAGAACAAATCCCTTCTGTCTTAAAAGATCCATTGTCCTTATAAGAGTATCGCGTTTCTGTGCGCATGCGCTTTCGGTGATCTCCACATGTATCCTGGAAGGATCTATATCAACTTCGGTAACTATCCTTTCAAGCGTTGCCGCAATATCCATGCCCATAATGTCGATCTGTGAAACGTTGATCGAAACGGGTCCCGAATAAATGCCTTTATCCGAAAGTTCCCTTGCCGTCTTTGCCGCAAGTTCCCAGATATATACGTCAAGATTGACCACAAAACCGTTTTCTTCAAATATCGGGACAAATTCTGCAGGTGAGATGCGTCCGAGTTTAGGATGCTGCCATCTTGCAAGCGCTTCCGCACCGGTAACTTTTCTTGTCATCAGCTCGATCTGCGGCTGCAGTTCTATGTAGAACTGACCTTCCCGCAGTGCATTGTGCATCTCAGCGACAAGAAGCTGTCTTCTCTTAACCTGTTCTTCCATTTCATATGAATATTCGAGTGCTCCCATGACGGAATTTTTCTTACACTCCGCAAGAGCAAGCAATGCTCTTTCATAATAATGGTCGAGAGGTTTCGCTATATCGTCAAGTACCACAAATCCGTGAGCCATGTCGACATGTATATCAACGTCTTTGTCTATCGGTACATCGATACTTGTAAGGTCCGAAGAAAGTTCATCGACATAATCAAACGGAACCAGCGCTGAAAACTTACCTTCCGAAGTTCTGCCGTAGATCATCGGATAGGAATGATGATAATCATGGTAACAGTGTTCTATAAAGCGAAGTACCTTGTCACCGACTTTGGTGCCGTAGGATGCATTGATGGCCTTAAATCCGCATATCCCGCTTATCACCAGTGCAAATCCGGCCTGGGATTCGTTGCGGTACAAAAAATCGTTGGCCGCTTCAAAAAATCCCTTACGGTTATATGCGCCGGTCAAAGGATCTGTGATCGCGATCTTATGCTCGCGCTCGATCTGCTCTTCCATTTTGGTGACATCGTAAAAGATGAAAAACGTCGCTATGTGATTTTCCTTTTCATCTTTTACCGGTCCGTAGAGTATTTCGTACTGGCCGCCTTTTATTTTCTTTTTATACTTACCCTCACCCTCCGGAAATCCGAGATACGAGCAAAGATTATCGACATTTTCCCAGACATTGTCTTCCAAAAGGCTCTTGGCTTTTTTGTTGATCCTTAAAACATCGCCCTTGTAGTCGTAAATTATCGTTGCGTCCGAAATGTTGTCGTTAACATAGAGCTGAACCTTTCTGATAAGGCCGTTCGGTGAAAAGTAAAAGATCGAATAATACAGAACGACCACGCCCGCGGTTATCATAAATGATGTGACATCGGGCCTTTTGTTGGGTTCTATCAGGAAATATATATTGCAGACAAGTATGGCCAGAAACAGTATGAATGCGATATTATATCTGCCTCTGTAAAATTTCGAGATCGTAAACACCCTGTGGGTCACGTAGTAGACCATGAAAGCACATACGCTGAATCTGAGGGCATAGTGTACAAAACAGAACAGTTTCGGCGAAGTAACCAGAAACATGTCATATACGGGATGAGGCGCAAAATCAAACGCAAAACCGTTTATGGGATTTGAGATAAAGATGGCCGAATCGATCAGAAATATGATCGCAAGGATCGCTATAGACGTACGGGTAAGCGGTTTTTCAACACTTTCCCTTATGAGTGCAAACATCGAAAACATGGTCCAGTCGATGGCCGCAAACTGAAGGGAATAAAAAACTTCTTTTAATCTGATGGAATCTACTGTTATATAGCAAAGATACAGAGCCATTAAAGCGGCACAACAAAAAGAAGTCCAAGCAAGCAACCTTGCCTGCCTGCTCTTCCTTGATGCCGATAACGATCCGTATATAAGTGCAAGAGCCAGCGAGATGATCGTGACTGTGGTGAACAGTATTCTCATAAATTCCCCGTTGATTATTGTTAAACACAATTTTCGGCCGGGATATTCCCGACCGAAAATGATTTTACAACCTTATGATTAAATCATTATTAACCATACACAGATGCCCGTGTTTCAGGGGATCAGTCGACTTTTTCAAAGACGGGCATGTAGTCGATCGGCGCATCGACGGTCAAATCCCTTCCGCCTTCAAAAACTTCGCCGGTTGAAGTAAGTTTCCATTTTCCCTTAGGAAGATAAAGAGTCCTTGTAAACTCGTTAAGCGCAAATATCGGCGCTACAAGATATTTTGAACCGAACATGTACTGATCTTCAAGTTCCCAGCACTTCTCATCTTCGGGGAATTCGTAGAACATCGTACGGATGAGGGGTGAACCGTTACTTGAAGCCTCTTCGTAAAGCGACTTTATATAATCCTTCATGGAAATACGGATGTCATAGTATTTCTTCATGATCTTATAATTGTCTTCGCCGTAGCTCCAAAGTTCATTGGGCTGACCTGTGTGAAGATATCCGCCGCCGAAATCCCTGTTGTCAAGCGGGGGGATATTGTAAGGTCCGCGGTCTCCGTGCATACGGAATACTGCTGAATATACCGCAAACTGATACCATCTTATAAGTAACTGCCTGAAATCGGGGTCACCGACATCATCTGTCATGAAACCGCCGATATCGGTCGTCCACCAGGGAATACCCGCAATACCCATGTTAAGGCCTGCGGTAACCTGATCCTTGAAAGCCTCAAATGTTGAAGGAACATCGCCCGACCATACCACATTTCCGTATTTCTGGCTGCCTGCCCATGCGCTTCTAAGCAAGTTGACCACCGGTCCGTTATCCTTCATGTTGTCAAAGAAAACTCTTGAATACATCTGGGGATAAAGGTTGCTTAACTTAAGCGCCGGACCGTTATAGTATCTGTAGTTCTCAAAATCGTAAACGCCGTAATCGGGTTCGGAATTATCAAGCCAGAAAGCGTCTATACCGAGGTCGTAGTAGTTTCTTTTGCAGACATCCCATACATATTTGCGGGCTTCGGGATTGAACGGGTCGATCTCCACGCAGTCGCCCTGATAATCGTATGTCTGCGCAGCACCCCGTTCTGTCTTGATAAGAAGACCCTTTTCCATCATGGGATAAAAGTTTTCGCTTCTTCTGTCAACCGAAGGCCAGACGGATACGATGACCTTGATGCCCATGGAATGAAGTTCGTCGATCATTGCCTTGGGATCGGGCCAGTAGGTTTTGTCAAACTTCCAGTCACCCTGAACGGTCCAGTGGAAGAAATCGATAACGATAAGGTCTATCTTGATGCCTTCTTTTTGATAAGCTCTGGCAACGCTAAGTACCTCATCCTGCGTGCGGTATCTTAACTTGCACTGCCAAAGTCCCATCATATCTTCGGGATATTCGGGAGCCCGTCCGGTCACATCGGTATAGTTTTTAAGGATCTCCTTGGGAGTGTCGGCCACCGTGATCCAGTAATCCATCTCCGAGGTCGATCTTGCCACCCATTCGGTCACGTTCTTGGCAAAAGAAACCTGTCCTACCGCCGGATTGTTCCACAAAAAGCCGTATCCGCGTGAAGAAAGTGCAAACGGAACGCTTATCTGAGAATTACGCTGTGCGAGTTCAAGCTGTGCACCTTTAAGATCGGTAAAGCCGTACTGGTACTGGCCCATTCCGAATATCTTCTCATCTTTGTTGGCTTCAAAGCGGACGTTGAGTTTATAATTGTCACCGCCGATAATACCCTTCCACTCTCTGTTAACGACCTTAAGGCATCTGCTCTTTTGTGAAAGCGTGCCGTCATACATTGC
>CACYCC010000283.1 GCA_902772805.1 uncultured Lachnospiraceae bacterium
AGCATTCCGGCTTCCGTTTCCGCCTTCAGTGAATAGGGAAGATCGAGACTTTTGTGTTCGGTCACATCAAGCAGTCTTTCTATCGCATCAAAATGCCGGGCCGTAATATCTCTGTTGTGCGAGACCAGAAGGTCCATGCAGTTTTTGTATAAGGTTTTACGGATATACGGGTCGGCTCCTGCCAGCACATCCCGCTTAAGCGTTATGGCATTATCCCCGGCCACACTATCTTTGCCGCCGTTAAGCAATGCCGAATCCATAAGTTTCCCGGCTTCCCTGTCCGCATACATCATCAGTTCCCTTAACATCTCAGCGGTCTTGGCCATATGATCGACGGCATTGTCATTTATATTTTTAACCGCATAATCTATTATGTTGTGGCGAATCATATTGCGGGAATAATCATCCGTTAGATTTGTGGCATCCGTATAATAGGAATAACCGTTTTCATCAAGATACTGTTCGATCGCTTCCCTGTCTACGCACAAAAGCGGCCGTATGATGTTATCCCTTTTGGGCAGAATGGAGCAAAGTCCCTTCGGACCGGTCCCTCTGAAAAGGTGAAAGAGCATGGTTTCCGCAAGATCGTTTTTGTTGTGCGCAACCGCGATCCTGGCACCTTCGCCAAGTGATGCCGCCGCCTCATTAAATGCCTCATATCTGACTTTACGGCCCATCTCTTCGCTGCCGAGTCCGCTTTCACGGGAAAGTCTGTTTACGTCAAAAGAACGCGTTACGCAGGGAATACCAAGAGATTCGCAGAGTTCACTCACATGTCTGCATTCATCTTTGGCTACAGCCCTGAGTCCGTGATCGACGGTAACTACCTTGAGCGTTAACTCAAACTCTGATGAAAGTTCATGCATCACATAAAGAAGCGCCGTGGAATCAGCCCCGCCGGATACTCCCAGCACAACTCTGTCTCGGGGCTTTAATAACGCTTCTTTGATGATATATTCTTTTATGGTTTTTATAAAATCCTGTGAATACATATCATTAGAATATCACATCGGTTACAAATAAAAAAACACTTTTCAGCACGTCGTGTGAAAAGTGTCTGTTATCACATATCATCCGGATCTTATCCCGGCTTTCGGCCTTAAAAGCGATCTCAGTTCTCAGCCTCAAAAATGATCTCATCTTTATAAACAAGTCCGAGTCTTTCCTTGGCAAGATCTTCTATATACTGCTTGGTGCGGGTATATTTGCGATATTCCTCGATCTCTTCCGCACGCTTGTGTTCTTTTTCGATCTGCTCTATAAGATAAGCTTCTTTCTTATCATAAGCGGCTTTCTTGTCGCTTAATCTGTCGGAACCTACGCGCAGCACAATAACAAGCATTACGACTATCACCGAAACAATCGCAATGCTAAGAAGATTTCTGGGCTTATTGGTTCTCATAGCCGGTCTTCTGCGCATGGTCTCCTTCTTTCAATAAACTGCCGATCATCCGATCGTTGCTACAGGATATCATTATGTTAACATGTTTACATAATTTATATCACACTAATATTATACCTGAATTAACATTACGTCAACCACTTTTTATAAATTATGTAACCCGTCAGATGTCTTCGTACATACTCTCGGCTTCGTCCTTTTTAACGGTTTCTTTGATCTCAAGGACTCTTACCTTACGTTCCTTATTACCGAATGCGATTGTGATTATGTCACCCGGTTTGACATTTACGGACGGCTTGGCGGGCTTATCGTTTACATATACACGTTCGTTGTCACAGGCCTCGTTGGCCACGGTGCGTCTTTTGATAAGACGCGATACTTTTAAGAATTTATCAAGTCTCATATTATTCTCCGCTAAATATTTGGAATGATCGTCTATCTATGATTCAATAGGGGAAGAAAAAGCCGGATTGCTACCGCAATCCGGCTTTTGATATTCTGTGTTGTTAAGTCAAATTACTTGTTAACAGCATCCTTTAAAGCCTTACCGGGAGTGAACTTAGGAGCCTTAGAAGCTTTAATCTTCATAGGAGCGCCTGTCTGAGGGTTTCTGCCTTCTCTAGCTGCTCTCTTGGTAACTGAGAATGTACCAAAACCAACTAACTGAACCTTTCCGTCTTTCTTCTTTAATTCAGCGGTAACAACCTCTGTGAAAGCCTTAACGGTCTTCTCAACTTCTGCCTTGGATAACTTTGTTGACTTAGCAATTGCTTCAACTAATTCTGCTTTGTTCATTTAAATTTCCTCCTCTATATGAGTCAAAATTATTTACGGATCCCCTGTCCGGGAAAACGTCTAAAATAGTTATATATGTTTTAAAGGGTATTGTCAAGGAAAAACAATCAAAAATGGCGAATTTTAGCCGTTTTTAATAATTCGTTTATTCTTCCGGAGCCAAAGAATCAAACGTATAGCTCACATCTTCCCCGGCATCGTCCAAAATGACCGTAAACGACCGTGTTTTAAAGCCTTCCTTACGAAGAGTTATCACGTGTGTACCCGCTGTTTTCTTAATGGACAACGGGGCGAGTCCGATGTAACTTCCGTCCCAGTAAAGTTCGACACCGTCAGGCGCATTGAAGGTAACATAGAACGGACCGGCCGAGGTACTCGTTGAGGTCGAAGTGCTCGTTGACGTTGAAGTGCTCGTTGACGTTGAAGTACTTGTCGAGGTCGAGGTGCTTGTCGTATCAGACGCCGAGGTGCTCGTCGAGGTCGAATCGCTTGCGGAGGTCGAGGTACTCGTCGAGGTCGAGGTGCTTGTTGAGGTTGAAGTTGAAGT
This sequence comes from uncultured Lachnospiraceae bacterium, assembly GCA_902772805.1. Classification (GTDB taxonomy): domain Bacteria; phylum Bacillota; class Clostridia; order Lachnospirales; family Lachnospiraceae; genus UBA1258. Next base: position 2,745 of record CACYCC010000283.1, read on the forward strand.
CGATGTTGATGTCGAAGTCGATGCTGATGTCGAGGTCGAAGCCGACGTTCCGTTACCCGATACATCCGATGAAGATCCCGATGTATTATTACCCGAAACATCCTTATTTACGGTTTCGGTTTCCGAAACGTCTTCTTTTTCAATCTCTATAAGAGTTACCTTAAGTTCTTTGGTATTCTCATCGACATTGAAATACCTTGTAAGCTTTTTGTATCCCGAGGCGGTTGCTATGAGCTTATGCATTCCGTAAGTGCAATATACGGGATAAGCCGTATCGATAGCCTTGCCGTCAATTGTTATCTTGGCATCGGAGGGAGTCGGAGCGATAAGCAGGCTCTTGGTCTTTTCTTCGGCGATCTCCACATCTTTAAGATCTATGACGGTTTCGCCGTTCCTGGTTATCTTGACCTTCCTGTTGACTTCGGTGCCGCGATGCGTGATCCTGACCGCATATTCGCCTTCGGGTACCAGTATCATCATCTTTTCTTCTATCTGATAGATAAGTTTGCTGCCGATCTCTATAAAACCGCCCACGAAATAATCGTTTCCGGTCAGCCTTAAATAGCCGTGACCGGTCTCCACGGTGATCGGCATTACGGTATTGTCGTTTCCGCGTATTGTAATGGTGTCCGAAGGATTAAGTTCCGAGAGACTTATCTGCTTTCCTTCGGAAGAAACAAAAGTCGCATTGGAAACACGATAAGTATCGTTCTTTACTTTAAGAGTCTTATCCCATGTATTGATCTTGTAATCAACTATTCCTGTCTCGATAAACGTTTCGGAAGCTTCACAGACTCCGGCTATTGTACGTTTTTCTTTTAAAAACCAGACATCGACAAGATCTCCGATATTTAACTGATCGATGGAAACCGCGGTCTGAAATCTGTCTGCAAAATAGGTTGCCCCGTTGTAATTCAGTGTATAGAACTTCTTAAGATCGTAATTATAGAAAGTTATCTCTTTGTAAGCGGTGTCGATCCTTGCAATAACCGCGGTATCGTACGAATCGAAACTTCCCGCTTCATATATCACAAATTCCTTACCCGAGGGATCCGATGAATGCGCAGACGCAAGCGGCAGGGTCGAATCCGTACACCCTGCCAATAAAAGAACCGATATGATCGTCATTATGAAATAATATCTTAAAGTTCTTTTGTTCATCCGTTCCCCGCAATTAATTGTTGGAGCTTTTCCTTTGTATTAAGAGAAGGATCGTCAAGAACCTTCTCAAGAAGGCCGTTTAATATCTTTCCGATTTCAGGCCCCGGCTCTACACCTGCTTTTATAAGATCGTTTCCGGTAAGAGCAAGCGTTTTTAACGATACGCACTCCCCGTCTTTGATGATACGATCGTATTCCCGCCTTAATGCGTCAATGGCGGCATATTTTTCTTCTCTTTTAAAATCACTCTGTCCCGCAGTATCGGCACGATTGATCTCAAATATTGCGGGAAATGCCTGCTCACCGATCCTGTTTATCTCACGCCTTAAATTCTTGATCTTTTTCTCGATCATCCAGTCATGATGACCAATTAAAGTACAGACTCTGCATTTGGTATCATTGTCAAATTTGAATCTGTCAAAGAAAGCCTTACCTATCTCAACTCCCTTGGCGGGATGTCCGTAGAAATGATCGATACCTTTCGGATCCGTTGTGCGTGTAACGGGTTTTCCAACATCATGGAGAAGTGCCGCAAGCCGCAGTATCCGGTCTTTTTCGACATTTTCCATTACCTTTACGGAATGAAGACCTACATTATAACAGTGGTGTGGATTGTTTTGCGGCGTAGCCACCATAGCATCAAACTCGGGAAAAATGACTTTTGTGATCCCAAGTTCGTAGGCTTTCATGAGGTAGCCGGGATTATCACTTAAAATTATCTTTAAGAGCTCCTCACGTTTTCTTTCCGCACTTATATTTTCAAGCGTCGGAGCAAGCTTTTTTATGGCTTCTGCGGTTTCTTTATCTATATCATAAGAAAGCTGAGCGGCAAAACGAACCGCACGCATGATCCTTAATGCGTCTTCACCGAAACGCTCATTGGGATCGCCCACACATCTTATGATCTTTTTTTCAATATCTTCCCTTCCGTTAAACAGATCCACAATACCCGAAGACGGATTGTATGCCATGGCATTTATGGTAAAATCCCTTCTTTTCAGATCTTCGGACAAGGATTTGGTAAAAACAACATTTTTGGGATGCCGGGAGTCATCGTACTCCCCGTCGATCCTGTATGTGGTGACTTCGTAAACAGTCTGATCAAGAAGCACCGAAACGGTGCCGTGTTTGATGCCTGTATCGAAAGTTTTCCTAAAAAGTCCCTTGACATCTTCGGGAAGTGCGGACGTAGTGATATCCCAGTCATTGGGAGTCCGTCCTAAGAGAGAGTCGCGCACGCAACCGCCGACAGCATATGCTTCAAAGCCTGCTGCCTCCAGAGTCTTTATGATCTTCTCGACGTTTTGGGGAATCTTTATTTGCATATATCCTATTTTACCAGTCTGACGGTCTCCCTGCAGATGGCAAGTTCTTCATTGGTGGGAACGATCATGGTCACAACTTTGGAACCGGGATCCGACAATATCACGGTCTCCCCGCGAAGTTTGTTCTTCTCGGGATCCACATTCGTACCGAGATATGTAAGATATTCGGATACCATACGTCTTACAAGTGATGTATTTTCACCTACACCCGCGGTATATGCGATAACATCCACGCCGTTCATGGCAGCCACGTACGATCCGATAAATTTTGCAACGTGATATGAATAAGTTTCCAAAGTGATCTTTGCAAGCTCATTACCTTCGTTGTAGGCCTTTTCAAGATCTCTGAAATCGCTCGATACTTTTGAAAGACCGAGAACTCCGGATTTCTTGTTAAGTATTTCCATAACTCCGTCGGCATCGGTATTAAGCTTTCCGGCAAGGAACGTTACGATCGCGGGATCGATACTTCCGGATCTTGTACCCATGATAAGACCGTCAAGAGGAGTGAGTCCCATTGATGTATCAACGGATCTTCCCTTATCGACCGCGGTTATCGAAGCACCGTTTCCAAGGTGACATACTATTATCTTAAGATCTTTTCTGTCTTTTCCGAGGAACTTTGCGGCTTCTGTGGATACATAATCGTGGCTTGTGCCGTGGAATCCGTAACGACGGACTTTGTACTTTTCGTAATATTCATAAGGAATGCCGTAAAGATATGCTTTGGGAGGCATGGTCTGATGGAACGCGGTATCAAAGACCGCTACCATGGGAACGGAGGGCATAAGCTTTTTACATGCATCTATTCCGATAAGGTTTGCGGGATTGTGAAGGGGTGCAAGATCGTTACATTCCTCTATTGCCTTGATAACTTCATCATCGATGATCACGGAAGAAGCAAACTTTTCTCCGCCGTGTACTATCCTGTGTCCCACCGCATCTATATCGGAAAGAGATTTTACAACTCCCGTTTCGGGATTTGTGAGTTTATCAATAACAAGCCGGACAGCAACCGTATGGTCGGGCATGGGAATGACCGTTTCTTCTTTGTCGCCGTCCTTAGGCTGATAGGATATCCGGCTTCCGTCAATTCCTATTCTCTCGCACAGACCTTTTGCAAGTACCTCTTCGGAATCCGAATTGATAAACTGATATTTAAGCGACGAACTGCCGCAGTTGATCACCAATACATTCATGACATTCTCCGTTCCGTGCCGTTATAGCGGCAACATTTCAATATGTATGTAATACAGTGTTCTTTTTAATATGCACGTCCCCAGTAAACCATCTTCACAGCAGGCTTACCGCAGCAGACACATTTATCCGAGATCTTTTCCTGATCGAAAGGCATACAACGGCTGGTAACCGCAAGGTCTTCTTTGATCTTATCCTCGCACGCTCTGTCGCCACACCACATGGCTTTTACAAATCCGGTCTTTTCGCCGAAGATCTTATAGAACTCATCATGATCTTTGGCAACATATGTCTGTGAATCTCTTCTTGCCCTTGCCGCATCTAACATATCGCTCTGAATAACGGGGATGAGCTCTTTTATCTTTGCTTCGATATCATCGATGGCACACTCAAACTTCTCACCGTTGTCACGGCGTACCATCACTACTTTGCCTTCCTCGATATCACGGGGTCCGATCTCTATCCTTATCGGAACACCGCGCATCTCGCACTCGGAAAATTTCCATCCGGGACTCTTGTCGGTATCATCGACCTTTACTCTCAATCCGGCTTTTTTGAGGTTGTCTCTGATCTCATATGCCTTGTCGAGGACGCCTTCTTTTTTCTGCTGTATGGGAACTATCATGACCTGAGTGGGTGCTACGAGGGGAGGAAGTTTAAGTCCCGAATCGTCACCGTGTACCATGATGATGGCACCGATGAGTCTTGTGGTGGTACCCCATGAGGTCTGATGTCCGTATTTTAATGTATTGTCTTTGTCGGTAAACTGAATGTCAAAAGCACGCGCAAAACCGTCACCGAAGTTGTGGCTCGTACCGGACTGAAGTGCTTTACCGTCATGCATGAGTGCTTCTATTGTATAAGTAGCTTCCGCACCGGCAAATTTTTCCTTGTCGGTCTTACGTCCCTTTACTACGGGGATCGCAAGCACCTGCTCACAGAAATCGGCATAGACGTTAAGCATCTGTATCGTACGTTCTTCGGCTTCTTCGGCGGTTGCGTGAATGGTATGTCCTTCCTGCCACAGAAACTCTCTCGATCTTAAGAACGGTCTTGTTTCTTTTTCCCATCTTACAACGCTGCACCACTGATTGTAGACCTTGGGAAGATCTCTGTAGGAGTGGACTTCGTTTTTATAGAAATCACAGAAAAGCGTCTCGGAAGTGGGACGTACGCACATCTTCTCCTGAAGGGGCTGAAGTCCGCCCTGTGTAACCCACGCTACTTCCGGTGCAAAACCTTCAACGTGATCTTTTTCTTTTTCAAGAAGACTCTCGGGAATAAACATGGGAAGATATACATTCTCAACCCCCGTAGCCTTGAATCTTTCATCCATCTGTTTCTGGATAAGTTCCCAGATAGCGTAACCGGCGGGCTTAAAGACCATACATCCCTTTACGCTAGTATAATCGCACAGATCCGCTTTTTTGCAGATATCCGTATACCATTGGGCAAAATCCTCGTCCATGGACGTGATCGCCTCAACCATTTTTTTGTTGTCAGCCATGATTGTATCCTTTCGTTATTTCATAAAGTATCACTCTTTAATTTAGCCTTATTGCAAGGTTTTGTCAATGAAACGACGCATAGTCTCACGTTAACGAAAGACACAGTCGCCATTAATGAATTATTATCTTAAAACACACCGGGCCGCCTAAAGATTTTTGAAAAAAAACCGAAATAATACTTGAGCGGATCGTTCGGGGGACAACTATGTTTTTCGTCGACCGTGGAAAGGACAACGATTTGAAGATTACATTTAACAATACGATCTCCCAGTCGGAGATCGACCGCGCTACAGAAAGCTTCGCTTCCCTGCAGCAAACAAGCGGACGGGATTTTAAAGCCGCTGCGGTCCTTGGAAGTTCCATTGATACCCCTACAGATTACGAAACAGGTCTTAAGGGCATACAAAATGTCATGGATGAGGCATTCGCCAGGGGGAATTCCAATGAAAAGGACGAGATGGTGGTCTTATCCCACACTTTAAGTGAAGAAGAATACAAAAATTATCTGAAAGACGGCAATCTTAAGGATGTTGATCTTTCCGATGCCGTTACGATCGTTGATCGCATTAAGATGGAGCTTATAAAAGGCGGCACCGAAATAAAAGGCTACACGGATACGCTTGATCCCAAACTCATGGATGAGGTAAAACAGGCAACAGACAAAGCTACCTCTATCACCGAAATGACTGACGGGATGAAGCGTTTTTTTGTTGCTACGGGCAAAGATATCACGATAGACAACCTCTATCTTGCAAGATATACATCCGCTTCGGACAGCGCACCCAGGAGCGGTCAGTATTTCATGGCCGACAACACGGGGTATCTTGCCAAAAAGGCCGAGCCCGCAGATGAAGCCGTTCTTGCCGACAGAGTTCGCGATCTTTTTGAAAAAGAAGGCTATCCCGTAACCGAAGAAAGCATTTCCGACGGAGTATGGCTTGTCAAAAACTCTCTTACGATAGATGAAACCCATCTTGAAAGATTAAAAGAAGCCGAAAGCGTAGTGCTTCCTCTTTCCGAAGAACAGATAAAAGATTACATAGATACGGCTCTTTTTGAGGGCAAAGCTCCCAAAGATGCCCTTGTTACACCTCACGAGACGATCTACGAAGAAGCATACCGCATCACCGACGAGATACTTAAGATGTCGGATGCCGAAGTGCATGCCACAAGAGTTCTCGAAGAGGCAAGGCTTAAGATGACGAGCGAAGCCAATCTTGAACTTATAAAGAGCGGTTATTCGATAGATACCAAAGACCTCGAAGCTTATGTCGAGGCTCTCCGTGAGATAGAGAAAACTCCCAAATACCGGGAATCGCTTGAAGTCGTAAAGACCGAAGATGCGATCAGGGATATAAAGGAAATGCCGGCAGCGGTATTGGGCCGCATGATCACCGTGATACCCGATGCCGACCTTATGACCATCAGGCTTGAAGGCAATAAGGCAAAAGAAAACTTTATGACTGCAAATGCCGAATACGAGAAGATGTTCACACCTGTTCGAAAAGATCTCGGCGACTCCATCAAGAAAGCATTTTCAAATGTCGACGAGCTTCTTAACGGTATCGATATGGAAGTAAACGAATCCAACAGAAGAGCCGTAAGGATTCTGGGATACAATTCCATGGAGATAAGCAAAGAGAATATCGGAAAAGTTACGGAACTCGACAACAAGCTTACGCATGTCATCAAGGCACTCCGGCCTTCCGATACACTCGATCTTATAAGAAAAGGTACCTCACCCCTTTCATTAAGCGTTGACGAGCTTGACAGATATCTTAACGAAAGAGAATCTTCCGAGCAGGAAAAGATGGAGAGGTATTCAAAGTTCTTATATAAACTTGAACGTACCGATTCCATAAACGAGACCGAAAGACAGCAGTATATAGATGTATACAGACTCCTTCACCAGCTCGAGAAAACCGGATATGCCGCGATCGGAAGTCTTGTAAAGACAGGACGCGATCTTACATTCGGAAATCTCAAAGAAGAGATAAAAACCGCCAAGAGCAAAGGTTTTGATGTTACCGTAGACGAATCGTTCGGATTCCTGGTAAAAGAGCTTGAAAGCGAATTCGAGCCTTCCAAGATGAAGGTGATGTCGCTTAACGATATGACGACTCTTAACGAAGCATACGATGCCATGACTGCAGATACCGGCGACGATGCTGCCGAAGATGCTTATCAGACCGAACAGTTTAAGGAGTTCAAGGCAGGACTTAACGCAAGTGAAGCAAGCGTTAACGAACTTTTAAACAATGCGGACAATGTTACGGCTTCAAACCTCATCGCAACAGAGTCTTTGATCTACAACAAATCCGCCGTATTTAAGCGGGTTGA
>CACYCC010000284.1 GCA_902772805.1 uncultured Lachnospiraceae bacterium
ATCTTTGATCCTGTAATAGTCTTCGGCATCTATCCCAATCTGTATATACTCCTTTGCATTCCTTACCCGCTCAAGGAGCGTTGCGACTTCAACATGGCTGCTGTGGCAGAACTGATCGGCCGGGCGGACACGATCAAGTTTAAACCCATTTGCTGTCAGTATTTTAAGGTCCCTTGCAAGAGTCGCCGGGTCGCATGATACATAGACAAGCCGCTTGGGCGACGCCTTTACGACAGTCTGCAAAAGTTTTTCATCGCAGCCCTTTCTGGGCGGATCCACCACGATCACATCGGGTGCGGGAAGCGATGCGGCCACATCTTCGGCGGCTCCGACACTGAATTCGGCATTTGTGATGCCGTTGATCTCGGCATTTATCCGCGCATCTTCGATCGCCTCGGGCACGATCTCGACTCCGTACACCTTCCCTGCCTTCCTGGCAAGATACAATGAAATGGTTCCGATCCCGCAATAAAGGTCCCAGACGACCTCATTACCCGTAAGGTCGGCAAACTCAACGACCGTGTCATAAAGTTTCCTGGTCTGTTCGGGATTTACCTGGTAAAAAGAAAGTGGCGAGATCCGATACCTTATATCCCCTATCGTATCTTCGATATAGAGATTTCCGTAGAGAAGTCTGCATTCGCTCCCCAGTATCACATTCGTTTTCTTTTTGTTGATATTAAGGCAAAAGCAAGCGAGCTTATATCCGCTTCTTAAGCATACATCCGAAAGAATTTCGGTCAAAGAATCGCTGTCGGGTATCTTTTCCCCGTTTATAACAAGACACACCATTACTTCTTGTGTATTGAAACCTACCCTTGTATAGATATGACGTACAAGACCGGTTCCCGTTTCCTCATTGTAAGGGGCTACATGCCGGTCGCGCATAAAAGCGGTGATCGCCTCGATAAGTTCGGCATTTATTTTTGCCTGGATAGCGCAGTCCGTATTTGCCACAACATCATGGCTTCTTACGCGGTAAAATCCCGTGATAAAGTTTCCCTCACGGTCATATCCCGCAGGGAACTGAGCTTTATTGCGGTAGTGATAAATGTTTTCTGCCGCTATGATCGGCTCCATAGGGGGATTTTCTATACCGCCGATCCTTTCTATGCAGTCCTTTACTTTATTGGATTTGTACTCAAGCTGGCCGGCATACGAAAGATGCTGAAGCGTACATCCGCCGCATTTTGCGGCAACACCGCACTTCGGCGTCACGCGAAAAGAAGAAGGTGTCAAAACACGGGCGCATATGGCAAATACGCAGGTCTTTTTCACCTTCACTATGTGTGCGAGCACTTCATCGCCGGGTACGGTGCCCGGAACAAACACGGTCATTCCGTCGGACAAATGTCCTATACCTTCCCCGTCGTTTCCCAGTGCCGTTATATTTACGGTTACTTCTTGGTTTTTGGAATATGACAATTATCTTACCTCGGTCCTATTCAGGCATTCCGGTCATTCTGATGTTAGAATCAAGCATCTTGTTGAATCCCAGCCACCCCGTTTCGGAAGTCGATTCAAGCGCTTCCTTGAACGTTTCCATCTTGGCATCAAGATCGTCGGCATAGTTAAGCGCCACCGCCTCGATGAGCGCGGGTTTCTTGGGCGAACCGAATTCTAGCTTTCCGTGATGGGCCAGTATGCAGTGCTTTAATTCGTTTTCAAGATCTTTGGGGAATCCGTCGATCGTATCGCAGACCTTACCTATCATTTCGGAGCCCATCACGATATGTCCCAGGAGATTCCCTTCATCGGTATAGTCGTTTACGGGGAAGGGTGAGAACTCCCTGACTTTCCCTATATCATGGCAAATGGCAGCCGTGATCAAAAGATCTCTTTTAACGATCGGATATTTTCCCGCAATATAATCACAGGTGTTTGCAACGGAAAGCGTATGCTCAAGGAGTCCCCCCACAAAGCTGTGATGGACGCTTTTCGCGGCACTTGTATACTTAAATGACTTTATGAATGCTTCGTCTTTTACAAAAAACTCTTCGAGCAGCATTTTAAGATATCTGTTGGAAACCGATCCTATGAGAGCAAGGAGCTCCTTGTACATCTCACCGACATCCCTCGAGCTTACCGGAAGGTAATCCGCGGGATCGTATTCGCCTTCGCCCGCCACACGCGTTCTTTTGATCGATAATTGCATGCCTCCGTTGAAGATCGATGCATCCGCTACGATATCGACATAATCGAGCGGATCGAAGTCCATTATTCCGGCACTCTTTACATCCCAGATCTTGCAGTCGATCGATCCGGTCTTGTCCTGCAGGATCACGTTCTCATAGGGTTTTCCGTTTTTGGTGACGGCAGACGTCTTTTGCTTGCAAAGATAGATTCCCTGTATCTGTTCGCCGTCTTTGATATCCTTGATGTATTTCATGCTTTTATAAACCTCCAAGCTGTTCGGGTATTATCGTAAAAGTAAGCGTTTTGTATCCGTCAACGGACTGTCTGGAAACATCGACCTCGATCTCCTTGTCGGATTCGAGATTGCTGATCTCCGTCACAAGTTCCGAATAATTGTTAACATACTTTCCGTCTATCGCCATTATGATATCGCCGGCCTGTATGCCCCCTGCCATGGCGGGAGAATCCATTTCCACCGTTTTCACGAATGCTCCGCGGGGAGCATCGTAAAGATACGTTGCACTTTCCGGAACATTGGCTCCCGTTATGCCAAAATAGATAAGTTCCTTGCCGTTTATCATATCCTCTATCGTCTTTTTAAGCTCCGATATACCGATGGCACAGATAAGGTTTTTGGTATCCTTGTCGGAATACTTAGTATCGATTATTCCGAGTACCTCGCCTCTTAGGTTAATCAGCACTCCGTTGGCCGATGAACTGCCGTAAATATCGGTGGTGATCTGCCTGTAGATATGATCGGTCACGGTAAGATCGCGGTTTACTGATGTGATTATGCCGTAGTTAAGCGAACCGTAATTGCCCATGGGACTTCCGACCGCTATCACGGGACTTCCGCTTAATCTTGATGAGTTTGATGTTCCGAGCGATGCGATCACATATGTCGCCCGGGTGGTTTCATCAATGGTATTGAGCGGTATCGACAGAACACAAAGATCGGTCCTTAGATCATATGCCTGAAGAGTCGCCTCGACATACATTTCGTTTACAAAGAAAACGAATATGCTCACATTCTCGGCATTTTTAATGCCCGAATATTTGGTGACCACAAAAAGGTTCACTCCGTTTTCGGCAATGATAAGCCCGGGTTCCTCGTTGGTCTCTTCGAACATGTTATCAAACCAGTCGATATCGGTCTTAACGGTCCGCACTCTTACCATGCTTTTGCGGGCATCCGAAGCGATCGCGGCAAGATCCTGGTAAAGTTTCTGGTAGTCGCTTACCGTAAATTCAACATTGCTGATGGCCTTTTCAAGATCTTCTTCGGAAAGCGGCGGGGGATCGTCGGTATCCGCGGAGACCGTGGGCGGAGCTTCAGGGACGGATGTGATCAGCATATCTTCGGGATTTGTCTCCTCCTCTATCGTCTCTTCGGGGAATATGATGACTCTTCCCTGGGGGATCTCTTCTTCCTCATCCTTTTCAAAATATCCGCTGACAAGAGGAGCAAGCGCAAAGAAAGCAACGCATGCCACAAGACCGAAGACCAGCGCAGATACGGCCGAGATAAGTGTGCTTTTGGCAAGTTTTCCGCGGTTTACGGGCCTTGATTTGATCTGCTCACGTATGTATTCAAAATCCCTGTTTTCCGCAGTCGCCTCAGGTTTATCCTGCGATCCGGATTTTTCTTTTGTGCCTTCCGATATCATATCTTCATTTTTGTCTTTGAGATCGCTCATATCTCTCCGTTCCGCGCCGGCCAAACGCTTTCTACAGACCGGCACATACTATTCCTCAGATTTGGGAAGTGAGAATATAAATTCGGTGCCCACTCCTTCTGTACTGATAACGTTTATATGTTCATTGTGCGCGTTGATGATCTCCTTGGTAATGGCAAGTCCGAGGCCCGTGCCTTTCTTGTCCTTACCTCTGGAAAGATCGGATTTATAAAATCTGTCAAAAACAAACTTGATATCGTCTTTGGGGATACCGATTCCCGAGTCCTTGACGGATACAAACACCTTATTGTGTTTCTCGGTGGTTTCTATCTTGATCGAGGAGTCATGATGCGAAAACTTGATGGCATTGTCCAACAGGTTATAAAGCACCTGCCCGATCTTCATCTCATCGGCATGCACATAAAGACTTTCATCAAAAAGAACAAGATCGATCCTTATATTACGTTTCTGACAGGTTCCTTCAAAAGATGCGGCGGTGGAACGGATGACTTGATTGATGTCAAAATCCGTAAGATCCAGCACCACACCTTTCATGTTTAAGTTGTTAAGTGCTAAAAGGCCGTTGGTAAGTTTTGTAAGGCGCTCGGTCTCGCTTAAAACTATACCAAGGTATTTACCGTGCATCTCGGGCGGGATCGTACCGTCAATCATTGCTTCGAGATAGCCTCTTATTGAGGTGAGCGGCGATCTGAAATCATGGGATACATTGGCGATAAATTTCTTTTGGTTATCTTCGCCTCTTGCGATCTCCTGGGCCATATATGACAGCATCGCAGCAAGATATCCCATCTCGTCATCAGATTCGACATTGAATTCATAGTGGAGATTACCGGCCGCATACTGCTCGGTGGCGGTAGTTATCTTTTTAAGTGGGAAATAAACCATTTCGGTAAAGAAAAGAAGTATTATCAAAGACATCACAAACAATATTCCCCACAAGAGATAAGAGATCGCAAGGAAATTGTCGCTTCTGGCTTCAATGGAATCAAGGGAACAATGGATCACAACATAGCCCTTGACTTTAAAATCGGCGGTAATCGGTGCAAATACACTTAAGACGTCGTTAGGGAAGCTTTTGAAAAACGTTCCGGTGGTATAGTATTTGTCCTCCGTGACCGTCGGATCGAACCCTTCTATCACACGCGGATTATCCACATCAAGAGGCATGTCCGTTCCCAGCACCATTCTGCCGGAAGGGTTGATGATCCAGATCGTCGTAGACATAAAAGAAGCAAGATTATCAAGCTGTTCCTTGACCTCATCAAGAGCTCTTGAATTGGTATAAAGGTCTGCAGCGTAAGTATTGGCTATCAGATTCGCCTCTCTGTAAAGTGTCGATGCCTGTTCTTTTAACAGCCTCTGATACATGGTCTGTGAAACAAAAGAACTGACTATGATGAATCCGAAAACACCGAAGATCAGATATGCAAGTAAGAATTTTAAGTAAAGCGTTCTTTTCATTGTTTTTCGATTCTGGTCTCGAATTTATATCCTATTCCCCAGATTGTGGAGATCTTCCACTGTTCGTGGTCGTTTATCTTTTCACGCAGCCTTTTGATATGGACATCTACGGTACGTGTGTCACCCACGTAATCGTATCCCCATATCTTTTCAAGCAGCTGTTCTCTTGTGAATGCGCGGTTCGGCTGAGAAGCCAGGAAATACAGCAGCTCTATTTCCTTGGGCGGCATTTCCACCGGCTCTCCGTTGTATTTAACCGAATAATCCGTAAGATTTATCATAAGATCGGGGTATTCCACGATCTTGGTGTCGACTATATCGTCTTCGCGTTCGGTCTGGCGTGTTCTTCTTAAAACCGCTTTTACTCTCGCAACGAGTTCTTTGGCGTCAAAAGGCTTTTCCATATAGTCGTCCGCACCGAGTTCAAGTCCCAGTACCTTATCAAACACTTCACCCTTGGCGGAAAGCATTATGATGGGAGTCTGGGATTTTGTACGGATCGTTCTGCAGACCTGATAACCGTCGATACCCGGAAGCATCAGATCGAGCAGTATGAGATTGGGCTTGTATGAATCGAATATATCAAGTGCCGATTCCCCGTCATTACAGATCCTTGTGTCATAGCATTCTTTTACAAGATACAAAGAAACAAGCTCCGCGATATTGTTGTCATCGTCAACTATTAATATTTTTGTCTTTCCTACCACTGTATGATCCCCCGAATCTTATTTAAATTCTACTATCGTAACACCCGCATCGCCCTCTCCGTGCTCACCGGCGCGATAGGACTTAACGTATTTAAGGCGTTTTAAGTGATTCTGCACGGCAGATCTTAATGCTCCCGTGCCTTTTCCGTGTACGATCCTGACGCTTTCCATATGCGAAAGATATGCATCGTCAAGATATTTATCAAGTACCGCAAGTGCCTCGTCCACGGTCTTTCCGATAAGATTGCACTCATATGAGATGTTCATGGCCTTGCTCATTTTCATGTCCGACGAGTAAGAACCTTTCTTTTTGCCAAGACCGGGAGCCGTGATCTCCTGCTCCGCTACGGCTTCAAGATCCTTTATGTTGGCCTGTGATCTTATGATGCCGCATTGCACAAAGAGATTGCCTTTTGAATCGGGAAGTGAGCTTACTATACCCTTAAGCCCCATCGACACTATCTTTACGCTGTCACCGACGTGAAGATCTTCGGGCTTAAGTCCTTCGCTTTTGCGGGCCTGTTCCTTGATGGAAAGTTTTCCCGACTTGTCATCCATTTTCTGTCTCAAGCCGCTTCGCCTTGCCTCAAGCTCTTTCATGGAGACTCCCGCACCTGTTTTTTGCATGATACGTATGGTCTCGTCGGCGTATTCCTTGGCTTCTCTTAATATGTCACGGGCTTCCTCGTTGGCTTCCCTTAATATCTTTTCACGGGATTCATTGAGTTTTTCAAGTTTCCCGTCAAGGATCGCTTTTTCTTCCTCGATCTTTCTTTTGGCTTCAGCGATCTCTTCCTTGTCGCGTTCCATGCGGACTCTTGAATTTTCAAGATCGGCGATGACATCCTCGAATTTCTCGGAATCATCTGATATAAGTGCTTTGGCGCTTTCGATTATATCGTCGGACAGTCCGAGTTTTTGGGATATGGCAAAGGCATTCGATTTGCCCGGAATACCTATCAGGAGTCTGTATGTGGGAGACAGTGTCTCAACATCAAATTCACAGCACGCATTTTCGACAAAATCCGTTGAAAGTGCGTAAAGCTTAAGTTCGCTGTAATGTGTGGTCGCCATTGTGCGTATTCCGCGGTCATGAAGAAACGAAAGTACCGCTATCGCAAGTGCCGCTCCCTCTGTTGGGTCGGTTCCCGCACCAAGCTCGTCAAACAGGCACAAAGAATCCTGATCGGCATGCTTAAGTATGTGGACGATCGACTTCATATGCGATGAAAAGGTGGATAAACTCTGCTCGATGCTCTGCTCGTCACCTATGTCGGCATAAACTTCCTTGAATATCGAAAGTTTCGATCTGTCGCCCGCGGGAATATGAAGTCCCGCCTGCCCCATAAGAGTAAACAGACCGACCGTCTTTAAAGTAACGGTCTTACCGCCTGTATTGGGGCCGGTGATCACCAAAAGATCGTAATCCTTTCCGAGAGGTACATCTATGGGAACCGCTTTCTTTTTATCAAGTAAGGGATGACGGCCTTTGCGGATATCTATCTCTTTATCACTGTTAAAGATCGGTCTGGTCGCATTCTGGTCGAGTGCAAGCGCACCTTTGGCAAATATGAAATCAAGTTTCGTCATTAAGTCCATATCTGTCTTGATCTCAACCGTATGTGCGGAAAGTTCGGATGAGAGAGTTGCAAGTATAACCGCGATCTCTTTTTCCTCGTCAAGCTCGAGCTGTCTTATCTTGTTGTTTAGTTCCACCACCGACTGGGGCTCAATAAAAACAGTGGCTCCCGTTGAAGACTGATCGTGGATCATACCCGAAACCTGACTTCTGTATTCGGCTTTTACGGGAACACAGTATCGGCTGTTGCGCATCGTGACAACATGATCCTGAAGATATCCCGAAAGACTCGAATTTACCAGCCTGTTAAGTTCCGAATGGACCTTGTCGTTGGTCTGCTGAAGGTTCTTGCGGATCGATCTGAGTGTCGGTGAAGCATCGTCGGCCATATGTCCTTCTTCGTCGAGGATACAGCGGTTTATCTCGTTGGCGGTCTGAATGACAGGCTGCAACAGTTCAAAATAGTCACTTAAGGAATCGCGTTTTCCCTCGTTGGCCGGATTTTCATCGTTTACACCCCAGGCTTTTACACGGTTAACATTCGTTAAAAAGCGCGCCATGTTAAGAAGTTCGGCTGCGGTAAGTGAAGCTCCGATCTCCAGACTCTTAAGGGCATACCCGAAATCCTTGTTGTTTCCGAAGCTTATGCTTCCCCGTGATACAAGACGATTAAACGCATCCTGGGTATGAGTCTGCGCTTCTTCGATCTCATGTATCTCGGTCATGGGGCGAAGTTCACGGCACATTTTCTTGCCCGGTTCCGAACCTGCCTTCTGTTCGAGTTCATGTATTATTACGTTGTATTCAAGTGTTTTTAAAACTTTTTCGTTCATTTCTTTAAGGCCCTCGCTTATGGGCCGCATTGGTTTTGCTCGGATTAAGGTATCACACTTTAGTATACCGCATTTTTACCGCTTTCGTACAGAGATAATAGCAGAAAAGACCTCTCATAACGGGTGGATTTTTGGCACCGATCGCTTATAATGGTTTATAAGATCACTATCACTAAGTATTCACCTGATCATTATGGAAAAAGAACTGTTTGCGCCAATAAAAAAATATTTCGAAGC
>CACYCC010000285.1 GCA_902772805.1 uncultured Lachnospiraceae bacterium
AAACAATCCCGGTTTCTGCGCTTCCGGAGTTTAATGACGAAATCAAGTCATTGGAGGATTATCTCGCCGGAGAAGTGAGTGCCGATTATATATTGCGATATTGGAAACCTTACGAATATGCAAAGGAACCTTTGGCGCAGTAATATAGTTTGATCAATAGTGCATTTTATGCGTTTTTGGTCCGAATTTCTGCCTCAAAAAGTGGTTCAGAAAGCGGTTCAAAAGAAAAGACGAGACCGACAACCTCCTTTCTGTCAGTATTTGCGCGGTTTTCCGAGGTTCGATTCCGGTCGCCGGCATTTGGCTAGGGCCGTAAATACAGATTTTATCTGTGTTTGCGGTTCTTTTCTTTTTTATTCATTTGTATAATCATACACCTATACTCAGAATATAGTTTAACTGATGTTCAACATTTTCAGATGGCTTAACGTTTGGCTCTTTGAGAAAACATGAAAAAAGAGAATGCCGGTCAGGACATTCTCTTTACTCTTTCCATTATGGTCGTAACACAGAAATTTTTAAAAAGAAAGATATACAACAAGGGCAAAACAGGTAGTTTTATCTAATTATATATTTTACAATGTCTTATCTTCGTATTGGGTAGATTCGTATCCTTTTGAATTCAATCTTCGAACCATAGAATCGAGTCGGCATTTCCAAATCTTTTTAAACCACTTTTTGTTGCCAAACCATTTAACTAAGGTAGGGCTGACTGCATAATAAGTTTTTATGAATGTTCTTCCGGCAAACGTTGAAGCGAGAGCGTTGTCACGGAATCTGCGAAGCGTCCAAACCTCAGGACAGTCATAAGAGCCATATACACAAGTCGCGATATAACAACCTGAAGTGGGGACTTTTTCAAATTTGAAAGTATATTTTTCTATATCTCCTAAAAAATCATGTACTACTTGAAACTGTTGTGAGTCAGCTTTCACCAAGGCGTAATATAGCGAGCCCGAACCACTTAAGAACACGCCATATTCAGGCTTAAATCCTTCAATAGGTGAAATTCCATAATCAGTATCATCATCCAATAATATTTTTTCCGTATTATTTGAAGAAGGTTTCCACTTTAAGGCGTAATTATAAAGACGAAGACTTTCCCAGTTTTCTTCTCCTGTTTCTGCATTTTTCTTCAATACTTCTTTTGATGCAATTTTACAGATAAGATTATTTGAGGATAAATAATCGGCAAAATCTTTTATACACTTAAAATTTTCAATAAACCATTTTATATCGTTGTAAAACTCCTGCTTCTTTTGCTCTATTCCAAGTTTCTGTTCTTCGGAAAAACTATTGTAAAATTGCTTTGGAAATTTATAAAAAAGGTATCCAAACGGAAGCAGTCCTTTTTCAAGCTCATTGATAAATCTATTATACTCGAGTGTAATTTTCTCTTCTGTCAGAGCGTTTTCATTTTCATTAACAATAGTTGCATTCTGTATATACATATTATTGTTTACTTGTTGTATAACTTTCTCAACGATGTATGGCGTACCGCAATAAGGACATACAGCAGCATCTTTGGCAGGATCGACTTCAAGAAATTGTCCGCAATTTGTACACTGAGCTTTAGATAAAGGCATAAGATTCCCTCCCCAACGATCATTCTCTTTACCAATCATTTTATTAATACTCATGTCACTCAGTCAAGGAAAAACACACTATGACCGACATTTTTTAATCATTAAGAAATGTTAAGAAATACTAATATATGTTTAATCCTATTGTCTTAAAGCCGCATAGATGTAAAGATGTTCTTGGGATCCCGACAGAAGGTACGATAAGAGGGAAATATGAAAAAGCAACATTCGGATTACAGAATCATAAAAGCGATCATATTAGTATCCATTATGGCAATGGGACTGATGATCGGTTGCGGCAAAAAGAATGATGATCCGACATCTGCACCTGTCATCGACGACTGGGAGCCCATACAGGTTTTGGATCATTTATGGAAAGGGTTTGACGAAGTAAGCGAAGATTCGGAACCCTGGCATTCGTGTGATTATAACGGCGGGTTTGCCGAGCTGTCGGAGGGTGAAAACGCTTTTGAAAATTCCGCATATGCATGGTCCGGCGATGACTTGTATTCTGTTTCGCTTTGCTATGAGTATGAGGAGACAGAAGAAAGAAATAGTTTCTTCTTCAGACTCATGAAGGTGAATACAGTTTCGATGTCGGAAACCGTTTCGAAGTTTTATTTGTCCGACATGATACCGACCTTTTCGAACAATCCTAACATGCAAATAGAAGAGCGGGATTGGAAGGAAATGTGTGAAGAGATCCGTTTAGGCAGGGTACATCTTGTTTCTATGGATGTTGTCGAAGGAAGCATATACATTTTCTTTGCACAGTATGATGTTTCGGATGATAACGATTGGACCGTCAGCCATTACTGGTGCATGGAGACGGGAGCAGATCTTAAAGTCGTAAAACTCATTGACTTTGCGGATACACTCCTCGGAGAAAAAAGAAGCGAAGTGTACAGCTTCCCGCAGGGTCTTATCGCCAAAGAAAGAGATATTTGTTTTGTTGACAGCGGGAAAAAGAAAATGTTTCTTTTTACAGAAAGCGGTGAGTTAAAGGAGACGACGGATGTAAAGGATATTGTGGGTGACCTTCCGACGGAACCGGTCGGGAAAGCATCAGACGGAACGCCTGTCATTCAAGCAGGCAGTTCAAACGGAGAAGTTCGTTTCTTTACTCCTGAAGGTGTCATCTATACCGGAAAGGGATATTGGCCCTGCTCATGTCTTGATGATGTCGGAGAGGTTTTTCTTTGGATGGGAAGCGACCTGATCCGTTGGAATGTGGAAAGCGGAAAGGCAGAAAAACTGTGCGGTTTAAACGGTCTTAACCATAACGATTGTATAGGCATCCGTAAGACATCTGAAGGCACGATAGCCATTGCATACGATGATGGAGACGAATTGTGTTTTTACCGGTTTACTGTGGGATATGAAGAAGCCAGGTCACTGAGTATAAGTTACTATGCTTATATCAACCCGTTCATTGAAGAAGCCGCATCGGATTACGAAAGGACACATCCCGGAACATCGATCGAATTTGTTGAGATCGAAAACCCGTTTGTAAACTATACTTCGGTCAATCTTCTTGCCGAAAAATGCAAGGCAGGAGACGGCCCCGATCTTATGCTTTTCACGACCAAAGAATTAGTAGATAAACTTGAAAATGCCGGATGCCTCTATCCTATGAGTGATATGATCTCGGAAGAAACAAAGAACGGATTATTCGACAGCGTTATGGAACTCGGAAAAACCGACGGGGATTTATATGGGATCGCATATCAGGTGATTCTCCAGTGTTTTATGGTCTCAAAGAATGACTGGAGTAAAGAAACCTGGACAATGCGCGAACTTATGGATAGCTTCAATAAACGCAAGACAGCGGATCCCGATATGGAGAGGTTCCTGGCGTTACAGTACGATCTTTCCAAGCGTACGCTTTTATACCAATTATGTCTGCTCAACATAGAAGATACATCCTTCATTGATCTTGACGGGGGAAGCTGTGATTTTATGAACCAAGAGTTTGGGGAGATCCTGGAATTTTGTAAAGATAATGCCGACAAAGAAAACGACAGTTTCCTGCTGAAATCTGATGAGCAGATAGAGCAAATGAGATCAGGGAAAGCATTTGCCTACAAGTTTGAGGGCGGGTTGGGTGATTATTCATATATACGATCACTGCTCGGAAAAGACTTTATACCGGTTGGGATGCCTTCGGAATCGGGACAGGGCTTTATTGTATCTTCAAACTCGTTCATATCCGTGAATACCTTTTCGGCGAACAAGGATCTGGCTGCTGATTTTGTGGAGTATATTCTTTCTGACAGATGTCAGGTCAGATACGGAGCGGGCCACTGGGTCAGAAAGGATGTGATCCGGGCACATATACAGGAGCGTGTCTGGGCTTGCGACGCAAACGGCAATCAGGAACTGCAGTGTCATTTTCGTATAAACAGCAGAACAGTCAATCTTTTGGGGGTTGATGAAAATGGCGATTCCTTTGTTGAAGAATACATAGCTATTATGGACAAGGCCCGTCACTATGCTTCTTATGAAGAAGTAAG
>CACYCC010000286.1 GCA_902772805.1 uncultured Lachnospiraceae bacterium
TAAAGAACGTGAATTTGAAAAATGTCTTTCTTTTGTGAAGCCTTTCGCGGATGCGGGACTTGATGCGTTTATCGTTCAGGACTTGGGTCTTATGTCGGAACTAAAAAAGAGATATCCCGATGTTTCACTTCATATAAGCACACAGGCCTTCTCGACCGGAATATTTTCTTTTAACTACTATAAAGAACTGGGAGCGTCAAGAGTGGTTACCGCGAGGGAACTGACACTTGAGGAACTTAAAAAAATACGGGAAAACACAGACCTTGAGATAGAGGCGTTTGTTCACGGTGCGATGTGTTACTGCTACTCGGGACAGTGTTTGTTTTCATCGACTTTGGGAGGCAGGAGCGGAAACCGCGGAAGATGTGCGGGTCCCTGCAGACAGCTCTATGCTCCGTTTCTTAACGGACGTAAATTCCCGCCGGAATATGTGCTCTCGATGAAGGATCAGTGTGCGCTTCCGATACTTGATAAGCTGATCGATGCGGGGATAGATTCGTTTAAGATAGAGGGCCGCATGAAAAAGAGCGAGTATGCGGCATTTGTTACGGCAATGTATCGAAAATACATAGACAGATACTTTGACGATCCCGGAAATTACCGTGTTGACGGAGATGATCTTGAAAAACTCATGAAAGTATATTTAAGATCTGAGACATCAACGGGTTATTATGAAACCGGTGCGGTGGGGGATATGATATCGCTTGACAGTCCTTCCTATTCGGGAAGCGACGAGGAGTTACTTGCAAAGATCAGGGAAAAGTATATCGAAAACTCCGTAAAATGCGGCGTTTCGGGATATTTTTACGCGCGGGCCGGTGAAGAGATAAAGTTTACTTTAAGTACGGACGAAAGATCGGTCTGTGTTACGGGTGCTGTCGCAGAGGCTGCCAGGAGTACGGCCACGACACCTTCACAGATAGAAAAGCAGTTAAGGCGCATAAACGATACGCCTTTTGAATATAATGAACTTCAGATCGATGCGGGAGAAGATGTTTTTATCCCTGTTTCGGTGTTAAATGCCATAAGGCGTGATGCAGTGGAAAAACTGATCGATGAATTCACTGCCGGAGAAATATGATGATGGATCGTAAGGTGTGGGTAAGACTTGCGGATACGAAAGTCTATACTCCCGAATTTGACGATGAAGTAACATATATTGTTCCCATAAACAGTGCGGAAGATTTTACCGCGCCTCATTTTTATGCGTCTTTCCCCGAAGTTATCAGGATAAAAGATTACGAAGGGCTCAAGGAACGTGTTCGAAGCATCTCTTCGGATGAAAGGGCAGACGGGATAATGGTTCACAGCGTAGAAGGGCTTGAACTATTAAAAGAGGCAGGATTTATAAAAAAGATAGTTGCAGGTCCCGGTCTTTATGCGTTTAACAAAGCTTCCGAGGATATTATCAAAGGCGATGCGGATAAATATGTGATCCCGCTTGAACTGTCTTATCATGAGATGAAAGAGTTAGATCTAAGGGGTGCGATTCTTAATATTTTTGGAAGAACGCCTCTCATGATCACGGCAAATTGTGTAAGAAAAACCGAAAAATGCTGTATTAAAGGGAAAGATCAGGCATCATCCCTTTCGTTTGGTACCGTCACCGACAGAAAGAGAACAGATTTTCCCGTTTTATTTCAGTGCGATTATTGTTACAATGTTATCTATAATTCGGTCCCGACTTCGCTGCATGAATTTGTAAGAGACAATTTAGTGCAAGCTAAGGGCGGACATAAAGAGCGTTTCGGTGATCTTATGCTTTCTTTTTCCGTTGAAAGCGCAAGAGAAGTCAATGAGATCACCGGCTATTTTATTGGCCTTTTAAAGGGCGAAGATCCGATCTGCCCGATAAAAGAGCATACCAAAGCATACTTTAACCACGGAGTTGACTGATGGTTCAGTATATAACAACGTTATCCAAGTACTTTATAACGATATTCATGATGCTCTATACATTAGAGTGTTTCATGGTTTTCAGATTCAAGAACGAAAAAGCAAGAAAGGGTGTATATCTGAGGCAGATCATCCTTACCATCCTTATGCATTTTTCGTGCTTCCTTTCAATATGTCTTAAATCGGGAAATATAAGATTTCTGTTTTTCTATGCTGTTTTCCAGGTCGTGATACTGGCTGTCATGGCCATCATCCCGATGATCTATCCCCGTATCAACAGGCTCATCATCAACAATGTCTGTATGTTGCTGTCGATAGGTCTTGTTATGCTGGCGCGACTTGATTTTTTTTTTTTTTTAAAACAGCTCATCATCGTGGCTGTCTCCAGTCTGATCGGCGCCTTTATCCCGTATTTCATGATAAAGATCAAAGAGATTCCCAATACCCCTATCTATTATGCGCTTGCGGGTATTGCGCTTTTGGGACTTGTATATATGAGCGGTTCGATCACGAACGGTTCAAAACTTGCCATCTATATATTCGGCCTTTCATTTCAGGCTTCCGAATTTGTTAAGATACTGTTTGTGTTATTTGTGGCCGGAGCGCTTGCAAAAAGCACATCATTTCTACAGGTCGTATACGTGACCGTGATCGCGGCCATGCATGTTCTTTTGCTTGTAATGAGCAGAGATCTGGGCGCGGCGCTCATTTTCTTTGTTGTATACGTGATAATGGTCTTTATCGCCACCAGAAACTATATTTATTTAACGCTCGGGTGCGGCGCGGGTGTAGTGGCGGCGATGCTTGCGTATAAGATATTCAGACACGTTCAGGTCAGAGTCGCCGCATTCAAAGACCCGTTCAGCGTTATCGACAATGAGGGATATCAGGTAACACAGTCACTTTTTGCGATCTCAAGCGGCAACTGGTTCGGACTCGGACTTTTTGAAGGTACTCCCGAGACCATTCCGTATGTTGAGACCGACTTTATCTTTGCCTCGATAGCCGAGGAAATGGGTGTCATTTTCTCGATATGCATGATACTCATATGCTTAAGCTGTTTCCTGATGTTTGTAAACATAGCCCTTCGTTTCAAGGATAACTTTTACAAGTATGTATCGCTTGGTCTTGGCATGACCTATATTTTCCAGATATTCCTTACCGTCGGCGGTGAAGTAAAGTTTATCCCCTTAACGGGCGTAACGCTTCCTCTTGTAAGTTACGGCGGATCTTCCGTAATGGCCACGATATTCACTTTCTTTATCATCGAAGGCATGTATGTGGTGAGATCGAAACCCGGCGGTGAAGAGGAAAAGATAAAGGTAAGGGAAAAGAAGGAGAAAAAGAAAAATTTCTTTACCGACCAGCACAATATCGTACTGGGTGTTTCATATCTCATCATCGCGATATTCCTGTGTCTGTCGGGCTTTATCTCATATTATGTGGCCACATACGAAGAGGAATACATCAATAATGCTTACAATCCGCGTCAGGAAGTTCTTATCAAAAAGAACATGCGAGGTACGATCTACAGCCGTGACATGGATGTACTTGCCGAAACCCAGAATGTGGGCGGCGAGGAAGTAAGATATTATCCGTATGCGAACATTTTTGCCCACGTCGTCGGTTATTCCACAAACGGACGCTCAGGTATCGAGGGACAGACAAACTATTATCTCATAAATTCCAACCAGCCCATGGCGGAAAAGATCGCGGCGGACATTTCGCTTGACAAATACCTTGGTGACAGTGTTGTCACAACGCTTGATGCGGGGCTTCAAAAGACAGCATATACGGCGATAGGATCGTATAACGGTGCGGTTGTGGTATCAAATCCCAAGACGGGTGAGATCTATGCGATGGTCTCGAAACCTGATTTTAACCCCAATGAGATCGAAGATATATGGGACAGCCTTATAAATGACGAAACCAGTACGGTACTTTTAAACAGAGCGGCGCAGGGTCTTTATCCTCCGGGATCGTGCTTTAAGATAGTGACGCTTCTTGAGTACATAAGGGAAAATCCCGATACTTACAATAAATACGGTTTCACCTGCAGAGGCGAACTTGTAACGGACGGCGGAAAGATCACATGTTACAACCATGAAACTCACGGATACTGCGATCTTAAGAGAAGCCTTGCGATATCGTGTAACTCAAGTTTCGGTAACATCGGACTTATGCTGGATCGGGCAAAATTCCAAAAGACTCTGGATGACCTGATGTTTAATAATGAGCTTCCGCTTTCTTTTAACTACAATAAGAGTCAGGCGGATGTAGCAAACATAACGGATGACCTGATGATGGTAAGAACGGCATTCGGACAGGGTAATACGCTTGTGACACCGGTTCACCTGAATCTGATCACATGTGCGATCGCCAACGACGGCGTACTGATGAAGCCTTATCTTATCGATAAAGTAATAAATTCCAACAAAAATACTGTTAAAGATTTTGAGGATGCTGTAGAATATAAACGGCTTATGACCAAAGAGGAAGCCGATATCGTTACCGATATGATGACGGAAGTCGTAAAAAGCGGTACGGGCCGTAAACTTAAGAACAGCACTTATACCGTTGCGGGTAAGACGGGTTCTGCCGAATATAACGACATAACGGGTTCGACTCACTCTTGGTTTACGGGATTTGCACCCGCTGAAGATCCCGAAATATGCGTAACGATCATCCTTGAGGATGCTGGTACTTCGGGACTTCATGCTGTTCCCATGGCCAAGAAGATATTTGATGAATACTTCAGACGCTTTGACGACAGTGAATATATAGACGAGAGATAGAAAATAAAGACAATGAAAAATGTACAAA
>CACYCC010000287.1 GCA_902772805.1 uncultured Lachnospiraceae bacterium
GATTATAAATCTCGGGCGACCCTTTACCTCCTCGTAAATACGGGCAAGGTAATGTCCGATTATCCCGAGGCTTATCATTATAAAACCTCCCACCAGCAGTATAAGCAAAATAACGGTGGGAAATCCCGCTTCCGCGGTACCCATGAAATATTTGACAAGCGTCTGAACGCCGAGCGCGATACTGAAAAGCACACTCACTACACCCATAAACGTAACGATCTGGAGCGGGAACGTTGAAAACGAGGTTGCATTGTTGATCGCATACTTCATAAGACTGGTAAAACTCCACTTTGTCTTACCGTATTTACGCGCCTCAACATCGTATTCAAGTTTTGTGGTCTTAAATCCTACCCAAAAAGAAAGTGCTCTGAAAAAAGTATTCTTTTCGGGAAGGCTCAAAAGTGCATTCACGACTTTACGGTCAAGGAGCTTGTAATCCGATGTGGCCTTCATGTCCATACGGATAAGTTTGCTCATGATACTGTAAAAGAATCCGGCACAGATCTTATGGAAGAAGCCTTCTTTGCCTCGGGAGGACTTAATACCTTCCACAACTTCAAAACCGTCCTGCCAGCACTTAAACATTTGGGGCAAAAGTGCGGGGGGATGCTGTAGATCGCAGTCCATTACGGCCACACAGTCACCGGTCGCGACCGAAAGACCTGCAAAGATCGAAGCCTCTTTACCGAAATTTCTGGAAAAAGAAATACCCTTGACCTTATCGTTTGTCGCAGCCTCCTTAAGTATCAGTTCATAAGTCTTATCCGATGAACCGTCGTCAACAAAGATCAGTTCATGATCGATCCCGGCATTTTCGAGTATCCCCGAAACTGTCGAAACGGTATTTGAAATATTTCCTTCTTCATCAAATGATGGGATCACCACCGACAATACAGACATTAAATCTCTCCTTGATCTATCTGATGTTTTCCGTCTTTACGTATATCACTCCGTCATGGAGCAGCACCGAAGTTTTACCCGGAAAGCTCTCCATTTCGGCGTAGAAATCTTCATTGTAGAACTTTGCTACCTCGTCCTCACCCAGAATGTTAAACGTGATACCGAGATAATATTTGTAAAAATCCCTGTAATTTTCGGGTTTATATAAAAGATAGTCACCGCTTACCCCCAGAAGCGCTCCCGTTACGTCCCCTGTAATATCGGTTTCGGGGAATGAGTCGTTTCCGACAACTCCGACCAGTGCTACGGGAATACCGCTGTAATAACCCTCCGTCTGCTCTATGCGGTCGGCAAGCCTTAAACAGTAGGCATAGGTTTTTTCGTATTTTTTGTTAAGATTCGAATATGCTATGTTATCGGTAACGATATAGGAACATACAAGCACGGTGCAAAAGATCACCCCGGCCCATCCGATATAATTACCGAAATTATCCTTTGAAACTCCATGATCTATAACCGCCATCATGATTGCGATCAAAAATGCCCACTGAAATCTCATGAGAACATGATATGTAACATCCGTCGAGATAAGCAATATCGCGTTCATGGCGCAGGGAAGTACTGACAGGAACAGTAACGAGAAAACGTAGAAAAGCGGCTTTTTAAGAACTCCCTTGTTGGCGGCAGATCTTACAAAACATACAAGTGCCACAACGGCCGTAACAAAAAGCGAGACACCTGCGATCGTTCCGGGTGCGGTCACTTTTCCAAACGTAAATTTAACAAAATCCGTATACATCAGGGAAACTGTACCGATCAGTCCCCTGCCGTTGCCCGAAGACATTGTGTTGATACCCTGATATGTATCAAGAACTTTGCCCTGTATAACAAGTAGTATCCTTAAGACAACATAATAGAGAATGACTCCGATAACACCCATCATAAAATATTTACCGATACCGATAAGCTTTTCACGGGGCTTTTCGTCTTTTAACAGGATCACGGCACATGTATAAAGGCACAGGATCATAGTGATGCAGAGATAAGACTGATAGCAGCCCATTCCCAGCGCGAGCATGACCGCGCCAAAGAGCCATCCGAACTTTCCCGCTCTTTCCACCAGCCATACGGCTGATACGCAAAACAGCATTCCCATCATGTATCCGTCCATTGTAAAGACATATGCGAAGTTTGAAGATAACGACGGAAATACGGTTATAAGTGCAGATGTAAGTACTATGAAACAGGGATTTTCGATCTTAAGTATCTTTACCGTCAAGATAGCGGCAATGGCAATATATAACAGTGCAACGATCCCCGTGATCCATGGAAGTGAGAAAAATGATGTCGGAGCACATGCCGCAACAAGAAACCACCTTCCCGATGTTATCATATTCTGATCGAAATACATCGACGAAAGGCCGTCATGGTTGGGAAAATCCGATACAAGCGCACTCATATGAGCCACC
>CACYCC010000288.1 GCA_902772805.1 uncultured Lachnospiraceae bacterium
GACAGCTTATCCTAAACTATCAGAAAGACGGGTACATGTACATCAAGGATGATGCACTGAGTATGCCGGTGTTTCCGGGAGAATCCGAAACAGATGGACATTCAGATGCTGCAGCGGCGGCGGTTACAATGTCGGCGATAGACATTTCCGATGCGACGTGCCGCGAATTCGATAAAGTCGTTATGCTCATCGATGAATCGTTCTTTTACGATGAAGGCGGTTTTCTGCGCTGCGGACCCACTCGGGGCGCCTCGGATGAGGTGGCTATAGGCGAAGATAGTGCAGGCACGGACACAACGGTTGCAACAGGTGAATCACATGTGCGGGCTCTGTTTCACGGTCTCAGCCGTGCCAAAAAGAATATTGCTGTCGTGGTAAAGAATAACCTGGCAGTATTTGATGTATTGCTGTACATATTACAGCGTTGAGGTTTTATTATGAAAAGACAGATTAAAGACTATTTGAATCGTATCGATACTTTACTTGCGATCAATGCCCCCGGTACCGACTGGGAGGCCGTTTTACAAACGCATCTTGACAAGATTTCTTTTTACATGCATGAAAGACTTATACATCTTATCGTAACCGTGCTGTTTGCATTGATGGAGACGATATTTGTTGTAACTGCGGTCATAACGGAGAGTTTCCGTGTCTCTGTTGTGGCGATAGTAGTACTGGTGTTGCTTATCCCATACATCTTACACTACTATTTCCTGGAAAACTCAGTCCAGCAACTTTACCTGCTATATGACGAGATCAAGAGCCGGGTAAAATAGCCATTTTGTTTTCTTATCGCATACTGCCTTCTGAAATTCCAATTTTCTGCATAAGCGCGTCTTGTAATACCTGCGAAAAGTTAATATTCTGGGCGATAGCTATTTCATTTAACCATTCCGGTATGCTGAGTGTTTTTTTAACGGAGCGGGCTGAATGCGTTCTGTGATATTTGACATAGTCAAATTCGATGAGACATGTAAAACCATCTTTATCAATAACATAATCCATCGGTGATGATACTTTGGGGAGTTCTTCTTTGTTGCGAAGCCGTTCGTCGATGCATAATCCTAATGCGTCAGCTGCCATCTTATATGCATCTTCTATACTATCACCTTGAGTAAGACATTCAGGAAAATCCGGAAATGATACCCAGAATCCTCCTTTTTCATCGGTATGAAAAATCGCAGGGTAAAAAATCTGATCCATTCTAATCCTCCAATCCGGCTTGTTTTAATATTGCCTGTTCCAAACCTTTCTTAAGGTCTTTGCAGTGAAAGGGCACGATCAATGTTTTATTAGAGTCCGCATTGTATAATTTTACGTGTGATCCGTTCTGGGAAACGATTACAAAGCCTGCTTTTTTTAGTTTTTTAATAAGTTCTTTGGAAGTAAGTGGCATATAATTTCCTCAAAACAAGAATATACGTATTAATACGTATTGTCAAGGGCGCAAGCCCAATATATAAAAAAGCGGGGCGCGATGCGCCTCGCTTTCGATTACCCGGAAGGTGTTATTTACTGAACTGTGAGATAAACTTCCATGCGTTTTCGCAGGTGTGTTCTCTGCATTCGTGGATCTGATTGTCAATACTTGCAAATGCGGTACGGATAACGCCGTCTTCGCTTTCGTAGTAACGGACTGTCAGGATGCTTCCGCGGGATTCATCGGGTATCTTGTCGACTTTGTCGCCGGGAATGCCGTAGAATTTGTCTTCCCAGGAATCCTTGTCTTCGTATTTTACGTCGAATTTGGTCTTAAGGTTGTTTACATCAGCCACATACTGAACTCTTTCAAGTGCCGTATCGGCCTGTGAAGGAAGCTCGGGGAGATGTGACTTTTCACCACCCGAATAAAAGATGGGCTTTGCAACGGTGGTGTTCATGCGAGCATCACCGAGTGACAATCCGAAGGGGTTGTTCTTTACCGGGAAAAGTGCGCTTGCCGGTGCAAATCCCGCAAACATTTCGGGATATTCCTGGTAAAGATCCCATGTCTTGCCGCTTCCCATTGAGAATCCCGTAGCATAGATGCGGTTTTCATCGATATTGTATTTGGTCTTAAGATCTTCGATAACGGCAACCGCCTCGGTAGCGGTTACATCCATATGATTCTCAACCGAAACGAACAAAAATCCGTATTTATGGCAGATCTCCCACCAGCCGGCCACAAACGTAAGATACATCGATGAATCTCCGCCACCGTGGAAGCCCATCAAAAGAGGTACGGGGCCTTTATCGAATATACCGTTGTTGTAATATGCAAAATATCCTACCTTATGAGTGGGAACGTCTTTGAAACGTCCTCGGTGATCGGGAGAAGTCTTAACTTCGGTGAATCCGGCTTCTTCGGTCATATCAAGTGCCGCAAAATCAGGTTCGATCTCGATCTTACCGCACCACATCTTAAATTTCCTTACAAATGCCTTGAAATCTGCTTCGTATTCGGCCTTGTCCTTTATAAGAAGATTTTCGCAACCCTCAAATGCTTTGTTGACATCGGCGCTGTTGTTAACACTTAAGATCGCGATATCTTTTCTTTTGACATCGGGAACGACGCTTAAGCGCTCCATAGAGCACATAGCGGGTGTTATTTCACCAGGACCCCACAGATATTCGCCTTCAAGAGTCGTTAAAAGGTTCCTGGCGATATAGTCTGCAGACTTGCCGTAACCGTAGAGGTCGGCTCTGAAGATCGCGCCACGTACAAAATAGCCCTTGAATTCCTGCTTAAAGAAATCGGTGATCTTGGCGATTCCGTCCTCGTATTCGGGATGGTTTTTGACTTCCGAGATCAGTTCTTTGTATAATTCCGCATCTGCGTTATCCCATCCGCCTTCGCAATTGGGATAGATAAAAAGCACTCCGCCGTCAACAGCCGAAGCTATCTTAGCAAGGCCTGTGTCCTCGGCAAATTTAATCGCCTCGTCCATAGACATTTTGTTTTCTTCAAGTACCGTGAGCATCGGTGCTCTGAAAGTGTAGTTGTTGACCTGTCCGTCGATAGTGGTAGCGGGGATATATTCTTTTAAATGGAACGTTTTGTAGGTGTTTTCCCAGAATTTGCCACCGTTTGCAAGTTTCGTGACTTCAGGTCTTGTCATCATTGCCATATAAATTCCCTCCGTATATATAGTCTTGTATCATAATTTTCTTACGAACCGGGCAAAAGAACAAACCACATATTGCTATTAATCTTGCGAATAATTGTCATTCTTTGCGTTTGATTGGCATTTAAAATCTTATAACGATATGTTAAAATCAAAATTGTGAGAAAACACTCCGGGAAGATCGATATCTCCTTATGAGTGAATAAACTAAAAGGTTGTTATTTGCCATGGAAATGACGGAGGAATTATTTGACAGCATCATCAATACAGCCCAGGACTGCGTGTTCTGGAAGGA
>CACYCC010000289.1 GCA_902772805.1 uncultured Lachnospiraceae bacterium
CGATATCGCAAAGATCCTCGGTAAAGACGACAAATCCACGGACAATGCGCTCGGAAGAGCCAAATCAAAGATCAGAAAATGTCTTAAGACATTTAAAGCGGAGGGATAGAGATGGTATTAAAGATCACAGACAAAGCATCGTCTTTTGCCCAGAAATTCGTAAGAAAAAGCAAAAGGACCAAAGAACTGTTTGATGTTAAGGCAGAGATCGGCACATGCGAAAACGTTATAACACGTTCGTATACCGCGATCGGACGCAAATATTACAGCATGTTCGCAGACGGCGGTTACGATCCCGAATTTGACAAGCAGATGAAGGATATCGCAAATGCCATGAAAGCCATCAAAGAACTTGAAAACAAGCTTGAAGACATAAGATCGGAAACTATGTGAGCATGGAAAAACTGATCGTTATCGCTGGCACCAATGCATCGGGAAAGAGCGGTCTTGGCGTGGAACTTGCGCTTAAATACGGCGCCGAGATAGTTTCCGCGGATTCAAGACAGGTTTTTAAAGGGCTTGACCTTGGATCGGGCAAGATAACGCCCGAGGAGATGAAGGGTGTAAGACATCATCTCATCGACGTTGCCGAACCTAACGATTTTTTCTCGCTTTCCGATTATCAGCGCCTTGCTTATGAGGCGATCGACGACATCTTAGGACGCCAAGTCCGCCCTTTCTTGGTCGGAGGAACGGGACTTTACGTCAATGCCGTCGTCGACGGATACAATTTAAACGGAGCCCGGCCGGATCCCGAAATTCGTGCCAAAGTAGAGGCGATGAGCCTTGAGGAACTGATAACGTATTTAAGGGATGTAAATCCTGCGGCTCTTGAAAGAGTCGATACACTCAACAAACGCCGCGTCGAGCGTGCTGTTGAGAAGGCCATGACGGGTGCTTTTGACGAAAAAGAAAGCGTTCCGCGATACGAGACTTTGGTGATAGGTGTTACATGGCCGCGGGAAGTACTTTACGAACGCATCCGCGAGCGGCTTTCAAGGCGTCTTGACGAAGGCATGATCGATGAGGTAAAGAACTTAAGAGCCGAGGGTGCGACTGATGAGTTTTTGTATAAACTCGGCCTTGAATACAGATATATACTGATGTATCTAAGAGGCGAATTTACGGACTTTGATGCATTTTACGATAAACTCTTTATGGAAATAAGGCATCTTGCCAAAGAGCAGATGACGTGGTTTCGCAAAAGAAAAGACCTGCACTGGATCGATATGTCCAAGGATCCCGTAGCGCAGGCCTGTGATCTGATAGATAAGTTTTACAATCGTAACTAAACGAAAGCTGCCCGCTTTTACAGCGGGCAGCTTTGCTTATCAATATTCGCTTATCAATACCATATATCGAGGTTCAGCGATCCGTCATAGCCGCTTATGGTAACACAATATGCATGAAGGTTACCGAATGAGTCTGTAAAAGTATAGTAAAGAGCACTCATATCTCCGGGGAACGAAGCAAGTACTCTTGCGGCTTTTCCGTAAGGGAGGTCCCCGATCTTTGCAATGGGAATAAATGTGAAATCCTGTTCTCCGCCGCGGTCTTCACCCCATTCGAGTTCACACAATGCAAGATCGTAAACATCGTCATAAGCCTCAAGAACTATGACCATCGGTTGATCATCGATGCTGATATCATATTCTTTGAGATTTGCGGTGTCATAAGGACAATCCTCTGCGAACATCGGATACACCAGACATCCTCCCATTACACCGACAATGCCCTGCATGGACTGGAGGGGCTTAAGATCGAGATCGACGATCTTGTCCTGATAAGATTTCTGCATCTCCCAGAACTGATCTTCGGTAATATCCTGTTTTTCGCTCGTCTTGGCATCCCATACGCCGCTCGTATTATGATAAAACTCAACTTTTCCGGAAATACCGTTATATGTCGAGAAATAGAAATCATTCCATACGACCTCTGTGCCGTCATCACTGAGTTTATAGGTTCCGAAACAGCTTTCGGTCGCACCGGATGATCCTTCATTGTAGAATTCACCGGTATTTAACAGATACTGACGGTTTCTGCCCCAGCCTTCAACAGCAAGCTTGTATTCATCTTCGCCGGTCATTGTATAGATAGCTTTGATCTCAGTGTGGGTAGCCCATTCTTCATTAAACGGGAACGTCGCGATGATAAGTTCGGGAGAACCGTCGCCCGAATAATCGTGACAATTGAATCCGGCAAGCTCAGTGGCGGATTTACCTGAATATTCAACATCATATCTGAAATCCGCAAGCCAGTAATAACCCTCCTGTCCGGACGCTTCACCAAAGTCATCCAGGGGAGATTGAAGCGTGTAAAAATACTGGGTAAGAAGAGATATGTAACCGGTGAAATCATCATCGGATGCGCCGTTTGGTCCTTCGGGATAATCGGGTTCGGGTTCGGGCTCGGGTTCGGGCTGGGGAATATCCGGAACTTCGGGATCCCCGGAATCTTTCTTTTTATTGTCCTTTTTCCTTCTTGAGGATGTTTCTTCCTCCTCTACGGATGAACCGAACGGAAGGTCACATGCCGTTACAGCTGCGCAAAGAGAAAGGCACATTGCGATCACCAGGATCTTCTTAAGCAACTTTTTCATAAAACTTCTCCTTTTATATAAATAGTTTTCTTTTATTCAAATTCGTACAAAGGCGTTACAGGGAAGGACTCTATGGAATCCTGATAAGAGTTCATGGCGCTATAAAACGCGTTTTCCTGGTCTATTATGAAATCACCGGGATTGGGATCGATAAGCCCTGTAGTATTAGTATAATACTCGGTTTCGCCGTTGTTTTTCAAAACAGTGTAATAATAATCGATCCATGTCTTTACTTTACCGTTTGCATTGAAAAAGTAAAGTCCGAATTGTGTATCCGCAGCCCCGGAAGAGGATTCGCAATAGAAAACTTTTGCATTGCCGTCACGCTCCGCAGCGTTTGAAAAGTAATGGCGGTTACGTCCCCAGCCGTCGACGATCTTAACGGCTTCATCGCCGTTTTTCGTATATACGGCATAAATGAGCGAACCCGTATGGGAATCGGAGGGGTCGGTCGAAGCGATTATGAGCTCTTCGACACCGTCACCCGTGATGTCCTCTATGGCATAACCCGCATAATAGAGAGGATCGCCGTCGGTATATGAAACGGATTTGACATCGAATATCCAGTTGTCGGCACCGTTTTCGAAAAGAGCGTCATCGTCGGTTAAAAGAGTGATGCAGTTTTCGATTATAACATCATATACATCGCGGCCGTCAGCAGTTTCTGTTATTGAGGGATCGTTTTCTTTTTCAACTGAAGTATCATCTTCAGATGATGTATCATCGGTTTCCGCAGCCGATACATCATCATAATCGTCGTAGTAATAATCCATGTAAGTCTCGGGACGCTCGAAATCTCTTAATACCTTCAGGCCCTTAACATCGGGAACCGTTTCCGTATCGTTTACGGTATATGTAAGCATACCTTCAAAATCGGTCGCCAGTGTACTGTGATCGTCAGGTCCTTCCCATGATTTGAAAAGAATGTACGAATCATCGGTTCCGTCAATATCCATTATGTAATGATAAGGGAAGAAGTCGTCGTCGTAATCGATATAAACAGTAAGATTTGAACTTTCGGCAATGGGATCCATATCTGAGTACCGCTCAAGTTCTTCACCGTACAGTATGGATATATAGAACTGCGTGATACCGTTAAAGCGCATTCTGATTCCGTATGATCTGTCCATGTCAAACTTGGGACATCTTGCGAGTGCCATAGATCCCTGTGCGGTCACCGTGGTGGTCGTTTTATCTTCGTTTTTGTGTTTCATATTCAGATTGCCGCATCCTGCAAGCAATGCGATCATCAAAATGAACATGAGCAAAAGAAAAAATCTCTTTTTCATAAATAGCTCCGTTTAGAATATTATATTCGTTGCACAGATTACAATAACCATTATATTATCATATGGTTCGGATATAATGGACTAAAGTGCATATTTTGCGTTTTTTGTGGCTTTAAAAATTTTTTTGAAATACCCCTTGACACATAATACTCTGCGTCGTATAGTATTATGCGAAAGGAGGTATTGCCATGGAATCTCAATTGCGAAGAGGAATATTGGACGCATGTGTACTGGCAGTCCTTGAAAAAGGGGAATCTTACGGATATAAAATGGTTACTGACATAAGTGAGTTTATAGAGATCACGGAATCTACTCTGTACCCCATACTCAAGCGACTTGAAGCCCAGGCGATGTTAAGCGTCCGGACTATGGAATACAACGGAAGATTAAGAAAATACTATTCGATCACCGATGCGGGCAGAGACAGGATCACACAGCTTTTGTCGGAATGGGAAGAGATCGTTAAGGTGTATCGATACATAGTGGAAGAGCGAGGTGCTGCAAATGAGTAAGAATGAATATCTTGCACAGTTAAGGGGGCTTATGGAAGCGGCTGCCATTTCAGGTATCGATGAGAGGATCGATTATTATTCCGAAATGATAGATGACAGGATAGAAGCCGGAATGCCCGAAGAATTGGCGGTAAGCGCCATGGAAGACATCAATGAGATAGTGGAGAACGCAAGGCTTGAAAAGCCGGTGACGACTCTTATCAAGGAAAAGGTTGTAAACAGTCACAATGAAGCCAAGAAAAAGGGAGCCGGATGGTTGTGGGTAGTGCTTGCCATAATAGGATTCCCGGTCTGGTTTCCGATAGCCGTAGCATTCTTTGCCATATTACTGGCGTTATATCTTGTTTTATGGTCGATCGTGCTGGCAATCTTCTGTGTATGGTTATCGCTTGGCTGCGTAGCGCTCGCGGGGATCGCAGGATTTATAACATCATTCTTCGGAGTCGTATCGATATTCGGCGGATTTATGTGTCTGGGAGCCGCTCTTTTCTTCGGAGGGCTGACGGTTCTTTTGTTTAAACCGATAATCACACTTTGTAAGGCGGTTGCCGGAATGATCCCGGCCGCATTCAAAAAGATCAAAGGAATGTTTGCTTAGGAGGAGAAAGATGAAAAAAACAATACTTATCGCTGGCCTTTGCTGTCTTGCGGGATTTATAATAATGGTTGTTTTACTGATAATATCGAGAGGGGACGGAGCTATGTTTGATTCTAAAGATTCAAGATATGAACAGAGGGAGTATGAATGCCGTGAAAAAACGGATGAGATATATATTCTTTCATCATCGGACAGCATAAAGCTTTTAAGCGGTGATGTTGATAAGGTTAAGATCACTTACTGGGAAAGACCCGGCAAGCATGAGTATGATCTTAATGAATCGGGCGGAAAGTTATCTCTTACCCGCAAAGATTTAAAGAATATAAACTGGGGGATCTACATAGGATATCACGACACTTCGATCGTTGTAACGGTTCCCAAGGACTTTAACGGCGCACTTGATCTTAACGCATCAAGCGGCTCAATTGAAGCCAAGAACACGAATGCCGAATATTTAACTACCAATAACAGTTCGGGATCGGTCAGGGTATCAAACATCAATTCCCAAAATGCCGTACATTGCAAAAACACATCGGGATCGATCCGGTTTGAAAATTTAACGGCGACCGATGTTACCGCCCAAAACAACTCCGGAAGCATCAAAATGGAAGATGTCAATGCAAACGGTATCTTAAGTGCCGAAAATACATCGGGATCCATTCATCTTACGGATGTGGTTGCCACCAAAGATATTACCTGTAAAAACAATTCCGGTTCCATCAATTTTGACAGAGTTACAACCGACGGTTCCGTAAATGCCGCAAATACATCGGGCGGTGTACATTTCGAATCACTCAAAGCCGGCGGCAATATAACACTTAAGGCCACAAGCGGTTCGGTAAAAGGTTCGATAATCGGTAAGGAAAGTGACTATTCGATCCTTTCAAAGACAACAACGGGCGGCAACAATCTTACCGATTCAAGAAACGGCAGCAAGGAACTTAATGTAAATACCACAAGCGGTTCGATAAAGATTAATTTTGAAGATTTTTAAGCAGGATCTGTCCCGTAAAAGAACATATACGGTCTCATTAAAAAAGGGAAACGCCGATCGTGGCGTTTCCCTTTTGAGTTTTCGCAAATCCGACTAGAAAGTGAACTTATTGATGATTTCGTTAAGTTCATCGACTGCGTTACGACATTCCTTAACCTGATCGGAACTTCCGGAGGTCTCGGTCGTCATATCCGTTGTCTTTTCGGCTATATCGGTAATACCGATAGATGCTTCGTTAACCGTAGTATCGATACCGGTAATGGCGCCTACGATCTTTTCGATATCGGCGTTGAGGTTTTCGATACTTAACTTAATGTTGTTCATGCTGTTACCGAAGGTCTCGGCATCTTCTCTGTACTGTCCGCTGACTTTACCGAATTCCTGATAATCCGAAAGAACATTGGTCTCAAGGAAGGAAGTGGTCTGAGTCAGGCAATCGGACATCTGATCTACCGCTCCGTTAACTTCGGTAACAATCTCACTAATGTTCTTAACAGCTTCTGAGGTCTGGGTTGCAAGATTGCTGATCTCGGTCGCAACAACCGCGAATCCGCGTCCTGCCTCACCGGCACGCGCTGCTTCGATGGAAGCGTTGAGTGCTAACAGACTTGTCTGAGAGGAGATCGCCATGATCGTTCCGGTAAGTTCATTGATCTTGTTAACTGCCTGGGAAGCGGTAATGGCTTCTTCGGATTTAACCTTAACGGACTCATAGATCTCAATCGTCTTTTTGCTTGCTTTTTCTGTAGTCTCTGCGAGTTCGTTGGCTCTTGCGGAAACTTCGCTTGAAAGCTTGGTGCCTTCATCGGCGAGTCTGTCGATACCGTGTGCATTTTCCTGAACGCTTTCAACGTTCTGGGTAATGGTGGTGGTAGTGGCAGCGGTCTCTTCCATACCTGCCGCAAGTTCCTGAGTGATCGCCGAGTTATCTTCACATATCTGGCCGACGTTGTTGATGGTGTTACTCAGCTCATCAACGTTGGCATTGATACTTCCGCTCGCTTCGGTGATGGAAGTAACGATGTCACGCAGATTTCCGCGGGTACGTGCAAGAGCGGAAGCGATAAGACCGACTTCGTCGGAACGCTTTTCGAGATTTCTGTAACTGTTGTCCTTGGCAAGGTTGAATTCGGAAGTTCTGTCGATAACGGGAACGATCTGCTCGAGTGCTTTTAACATAAGGATCGTGAATGCCGCAACGAGAACAACCGAGATTATGATACACAGGATACCTGAAACAATAAGTGAACTTCTCATGTGGTCCACGCTTGCCATCATGACATCTCTGTCCGCGGTAACTATAACGATGTTACCTGCGTTGGTGAAAGCATAACCGGCAACTTTGTAAGAGCCTTTGTATTCGTAAGCACATGATCCGTTTTCAACGGTCTTGCCTGCTGCAAGATCGGCAACGATACCTTTAACCGCCGCGTTTTCAACAGGCTGACCGATCTTTTCGGGAGTCTTATGATAAAGCATCATACCGTCGGGAGATACCATGTATGCGTATGATCCGGCAACACCCGAGATCTCGATCTCGCCGATGAGCTTATCGTAATCGATCCTGATGAGCTTGTCGTAGTCAGCTGTTACAAGTACGATGTTTCCTGTATCTGTAAATGAATAACCGGCGAGCTTGAGAGCTCCCTTATATTCATAGATAACATATCCGTCATTAACGGTCTTGCCTGCCTGAAGGTCGGCAACGATACCTTTAACCGCTGCATTTTCAACGGGCTGACCGATCTTTTCGGGATTGGTATGCCATAACATTGTGCCGTCGGGAGCAACCATGTAGGCGTAGGAACCTTCGACACCGTCGATCTCGATGTTTCCGAGAAGAGTATCGTAATCGATCTTCATGAATTCATTGTAGTCCGCAGTAACTATAAGGATGTTGCCGCTTTCGGTAAATGCATAACCGGCAAGTTTAAGAGCATCCTTGTATTCGTAAAGAACGGAACCGTTTTCAACGGTCTTGCCTGCCTGAAGGTCGGCAACGATACCTTTAACCGCTGCATTTTCTACAGGATTGCCGATCTTTTCGGGAGTGGGATGCCATAACATCGTTCCCGAAGGGGAAACCATATAAGCATAAGATCCGTTTACATTTTTAATGGTAACGCCGCCCAGCACATCGTTTAGATCTGACATGGTGACGGCACCGTCGACTGTTACAAGATCGACTGCTTTTGCTGCTTCTTCGGCAAGATTTTCGGCATATGATTTATAAACTGTTTCACCGAATTCTCTTGAGAAGTTGATGGAAATGGCAGCTTCCTGCGCAAGGTTCATTGCGTATCCGCCGTAAGCCGTTTCGCCGAATGATGTGGCAAAATCAACGCCGATAGCCGCTTCTTCGGCAAGGTTCTGCGCGTAGTTTAAATACGTATCCTGCATTGCGTGAGTAGCACGGCTTGATGCAACGATAACCTGTACGACTACCGTTACGAGTACGATCGCGCTGATAAGGAGCGTGA
>CACYCC010000290.1 GCA_902772805.1 uncultured Lachnospiraceae bacterium
AGCCTTATTCCGCGCGTTTTATCGGTGAATGCGGGAATGCCGAGTTCCTCAAACCTTCTTTCAAAGAGGTCGGCATAATTTTCAAGATCACCCGTGACTATGGCTATATCGCGATATGCATAACCCTTTTCGGCTATAAGCCTGTGGATACGTCTGCAGATCTCATCTGTCTCTTCGCGTATGTTGTCGGCCGCAAACATCTCTATATCCGATGTTTCCCGGTCGAACACTTTATAGGGATATCTGAATATATTGCTCTCAAGATGTGCAAGGCCCGGCGAATCCAAAAACCTGTGCGGCACGCCCGACGCAGCACCTTTGGAATCTTTCGCTGTTGCACCCCCGTCTGTACCGGCTTTTGAAAGTTCGTTTAGATCAATGTCTTTGCCTCTTGCGATGCCGTCACCGGCGATATCGATAAGCCGTTTCGCCGCTTCACGGGACATATAAAAGAGTTTTTCTTCGCCGCCTTCGTCAAAGAGCTTCTCGGGAGCTGAAACGGTAAGTGTCACATAAACATCCTCGGCGATGCCAAGGAGCCTTGTTATCACTCTTTCCTGAACCGGCGTAAATCCCGTAAATCCGTCAAAGACAAATACGGCATCTCTTACGATATGCGACATTTCAAGTTTGTCGCACAATACGTCAAGCTGTTCTCCGCCTGTGATAAAGCGGTCCTTGTTGAATTTAACGAAGGCATCGTAGATGATCGAAAGATCGTGAAGTTTGCCGGCAAACATGGCATTTGCCCGGCCCTCGCGCAGTTTATCAAGATCTTCGACCGATATGCCGTACTGCATGAATTCAAGGATCGAGGATTTGACTTCGTTGATATATCCGAGTTTGTTTAGATTCCGTCCGATATAAGGCATTTTGTCGGCAACACTTCCGGCCACGTGCCTTAGCACCAGACTCATGCCCATATCGTCAAGCATCATTTCCCGCGGTGCACCGGTTTCCTCGAATATCCTGTATGCAAATCTCGAAAAAGAAAGCACATCGATATTGAGTATCCCCCTGACTTTCGACCTTGATACAATATCCGCCTGAGTCTGCATGGTGAACTGGTCGGGAACTATCAGAAAATAATTGCCCGACGGGTTTTCCCCGGACATCCTTATGAGCATGTCCTGCACATATGTACTTTTGCCTGCGCCCGCAGCTCCGTAAATGAACGTAAGTGCCATTATCTCTTCTCCGTTTTAAGATCGTAATCGATATAATCTCTGTCCCACAAAAGAATGTTGAGTTTACGGGCCATCTCCACCGCCGGTCCCGTAAAATACTGATTGGTCATGACAACACCGACCATCCTGTCATAGAAATCACGGCCCGCATATATCTCTTCGACCGCCCTCACACCTATGGGCTTATCGTAGCATTTGCACTGAAAGGCATAACTCACACCGTCCTTTTCGGCCAGTATGTCCACACCGAAATCGCCGCTTCCCTTGGTGACTTCGATCTCCGAAAATCCCATGTTTTTAAGAAGATCGGCGCAAAAATACTCAAACTCATGCCCTTCGAGCTCGTCCATAAGGACATACTCGGGCCTGCGTTTTATCAGGGATATTATGATGATCGCTGCGATCACGGCAAGTACCGCGACCGCTATGATAACGTATTCTCGCTGCATTCTGGCCACCTCCGACCATACTATTACTATAACATATACCTGCCTGTATCTTAAGCATAATACAAGTACAGTCCATTATTCCTCCCTGAACAAAGACCTTCCCGCAAAACCGCGCTTTGCCGGGATCAAAGCGAACTATTAAGATGAAATGTTAATATATAAGGATCGAAAGTCCTGTAAGAACGATAAGATAAGCCACATTAAATGCCGTAAATTTAAGCATATAGCGGCCGGGTTTACTGTTTTTTGAGGAAACATAGAATTTATATGAGATAAGGCTTGCCATGGAAGCGATAAGCGTTCCGAGGCCGCCTAAATTTACCGAAACAAGAAGTGTCTTTATATCGTTCGTAAAGCCCGACAGCAGGATAGCCGCGGGAACGTTACTGATAAACTGGCTTGCGATTATACCCACGGGCAGCTCGTGTCCCTTAACGACCGACGATATCGCATCCACCACTTCGGGTATCTGCTTAAGATCGTATATGAACACAAAAAATCCCACAAATGTACCAAGCAGCACATAGTCCGCCTTTAAAAGTATCACCCTGTCCGCAACAAGTATCGCAACGACCGCTATCGCAAGCAGTATGCGGTAATCAAGTATCTTAAGTACGCTTAGGATGCTGAGTGCAAAAAGAACAATATACATCACAAGTCTTGGTTTATCGGCATCGGGAGTTTCGTGAGTACGAACACCCGAAACTTTTTCTTTTTTCATGAATATAACGGGAACGGTGACGAGCACAAGGCTTATAAGCCATAAGGGGAGCATGTACTTTATAAAATCAAGAGCCGACATGCCCGAGAGATTGTAAAGATAGAGATTCTGCGGATTTCCGAGGGGCGTTAAGATGCTTCCGAGATTGGCCGCAAGAGTCTGCAGTACCACGATAAGAGCGAGTTTATCGCTCTTTTCAAGCATTGTAAGTATGAGTACCGAAAACGGCACAAAAGTGATGAGCGCCACATCATTGGTCATGAACATCGATGATACAAAGCATAACAGTATGAGGATCATGTATAAAAGGCGGATATCCGAGATCTTGGTGATCAGCGCATTTCCGATCTTTTCAAAAAGAAACTGCTTTTGAAGCCCTGCAACCACACACATGAGTACCAAAAGTAACGAAAGCGTTCTGAAATCGATGCCTTCGATGACTTTTACCCCCGGTCTTACGATGCAAAAGGAAACAGCCGCCAAAATTAGCGCGGCTGTAAATACCGGTTCCTTTTTTAAAAATCTCAAAATACTTTTTACGATCTTCATGATCATCAGTCCTGTTTAATTTTTTTGCGATACTTAATATCGCATAACTCTTATGCCCCCACCACAACTGTCGTGGTGAAAGTTTCAAATTCCGCCGCCACATCCATATCGTCGGTAAGATCGAGTACGGGCTCGCCGTCTATATCAAAGTGAACGCGACGGAACCCGGAACTTCTGGGTGCGTCCGTACCGGGACGGGCGTGATAGGTATTAATGATGTTTCCGTCCCTGTCGATGACATATGCATTGTGACCGGGTCCGAATTCTCCTTCAACACTCCTTGATGTAAGAAGCGGATATCCCGTTTTATGCCAGTTTGAAGGCACCATGGGATCGAGTCCTTTTTCTATCTGCAAAAGTCCCACAACATACGAGGTGTCTACGGCAGCCGCCGAAAACGTTATAAACAGTCTGTCGTTTCTTATAAGGGCAAAAGGCCCTTCCTCAACAAAAGTATGGTTGTTGCCCCAGCTGTAATCGGGCTTTGAAAGAACGATCGGCTCCGAGGCAAGCTTCCACGGTTCATTCGGGTTAAGTTTTGCGATGTAAAGCCATGCGCCCAGATCCTTGGGAATAAACTGCCGTTGTGACCATATCACGTAATACTCATCCTGCCACTCAAACTCAGTCATATCAAGCGTGATCTCCTTGCCGGCTTCACAAAGATATGTTCCGTCGGGCTTTACGACACGCTTCGGCTTAAGCCAGTCTGACTTTCTGCAGGGATTTCCGCCCGCCTTTAATTCCATGACGCAGCTTTCCTCTTCGAAAAACGGTCCCGGAGTAGCAGCATGGAAAATATAGAGTTTTCCCTTTATGATATGGAATTCCGGTGCCCACAACAGTCCGCCGTATTCGGGATATGTGGAACTGTCAAGTATAAGATGTTCTTCTGCACTTACAAGTTCCTCGATGGTATTGCCCTCACGTATATAGAGCGTGTGATTGCCGTCCGCATCATTGGTGGCAATAAAATAGTATTTTCCCTTCCAGTAACCTATGCAGGGATCTGCCCTGTCGGTCGCAATGGGGAAGTCAAAATGTTTTCTGCGGACATATCCCGTAACTTTGTACGAGCCCTTTTTGTCCCAGTCAACGCACTTATCATCCCAGTCGACATTTTTAAGTACGGATGTCGAATCCGAATAATGTGCCATTACCCTGTAGTTGTCAAGTTCCTCGCGGCATGACGCACGTATACATACCGGAACGTCGATACCCGTATTGAATCTCGGAAGAAGTTTCTTTTTAAGCCTGTCGGCAACTTTATCGTCCACTTCGATGACCGATGCGGGAACGCAGCCCTCTATCTCGGAAAGATCGAGCGACTTAAAAGCTTTATCGTCCACATCACCGACCGAGATCGTCTCGGTCTTTTCGTAGTCAAGGAAATCGCTTGTAACATATGTCACGAAACGGTTGAGATTCTCGCCCTCGGGACCGCAGACTCTGCATGTGACAAAATATTTACCGTCCTCCGCCGCCGTGATCACGGGTTCCTTTAAAGTCCTCGGATCAAGAGAACCGTCAAGGTTTTCGTCCGCTTTGGCAAATAAAACTCCGCTGTTATGATTAAGGGGATAAAACTTTTTGCCGTCGTCCGAAAAAGCCAGGTGGCAGCTGTAAGCGATCCTGGGATCGTATAATACGTTGTCTATCGGAATTCTGGTATAGCTTAAGAGATACATAAAGTCTCCTATCTCAGGGCAAGTACCCTGTTGTAATCGTATCCGCGGTCGGAAGCGATCGCCGATTTTTTGATCTCAAAATATACTACGCCGTTTTTCTTGACATCAAACTTAACTTTATCCGTTACACGGGATGAAGCCGTAAGAGGCTTTGCAGCATCGCGAAGGAGCTTGACCTCCTCTTTAGTGGGATTTGCGTGCTCTCCGAGGTCGTGCCAGAGTTTAAGCGGATTGCAAGTCGTCTCATCCACGGTCTTTGTAATAAGACTATAATCTCCCGCTTTAAAGCTTATCTCACGGGAAATGTTTGATCTGCCCGCATTCCACAAAATACCCGCATATCCGTCGGCGGTCTTTACAACGACCGTATTGTCATCCCTGAAAATGCACTTTGTGGCGAGGTCTTTTAACTTCTTGTAAAAAGAAAACGTCCAGAAAGTGGGCTTGGGTATGCATCCGCCGGCAACAAGTCCGAATCCTCCGTGGAAAGGAGTATAGGGAACACCCTGCTCTTCAAAAACATCGCCGAAAGTCCAGTATGAATACGATTCGTTCATATCGCCCAGTCTTGAAAGCTGATGAGCGAGAAACGCCGCATTGAAGTTCGTATCATGAATGACACCGTAAGGCGTATATGATGTGCTGAATTCGGTAATGTGAATGGGCTTGCCTTTAAATTCGGGGAAAGAATCTATGATATCCCTTGTGGTCTGAAGATTCTTAAATCCCGCTTCGGGATCCATCAGTCTATGATAATCATAATGCCCTATCCGCTTGGGAAATTCAACAGTATAATGAT
This sequence comes from uncultured Lachnospiraceae bacterium, assembly GCA_902772805.1. GTDB lineage: Bacteria > Bacillota > Clostridia > Lachnospirales > Lachnospiraceae > UBA1258. Next base: position 5,394 of record CACYCC010000290.1, read on the forward strand.
GCCTTGTAAATGAATCGGGCACGATACCGTTTTTGTGGCAGAACTCGCAGAACTCCCTGATCCATTCCTCATCGCGTACTCCGCATATTGCGGGACCGCCGACTTTAAAGTCTTTGTTGACCTTCTTGATGGCTTCAAAGCTCACTTTAAAGAGTTTAAAGTACTCCTGCATATCCGCTTTTTCCCAGAATCCCGGAAGGTTCGGTTCATTCCAGACTTCTATGGGCCAGGTAAGCACTTCTTCAAGGCCGTATCTGTCGATTATATGCTCGAGATAAGCGGTTATGAGTTTCGCCCATTTCTTGTAATCCTTAGGAGGCGTTGTATTGCCTCTCCAGTAAAAGATCGTCTGTGTTCCGCTCGCCATCTTATAAGGCATGAAACCGAGTTCTATGAAAGGACGGATGTTTCTTGCAAGATACTCGTCATAAATCCTGTCAAGATACGTGAAGTTGTACTCAGCCTTCTTAACTCCGTTTTCTTCATACTCATGATAAATAGCCACATCATCGCAGAAAAGTCCGTGGCCTCTTATATGCTTGAAACCTATCTCTTCCTGAACGAGACTTAACTCGTCAAGATATTCCTTGCCAAGGGCAAGTCCCGTGCGTCCCGTTCCTACACAGTAATCCACATTATTGTGGAATTTAACGTTCGCACTGTCCTTTAATGTAACCTCTTTTAACACCATACCTGTTACCTCCTCTTAAACCGTATGATACATCACACGATCACGTTTTTGGCTTCGCCTATATCTTTGACACCTATCAGTGTAATACCTTTTATCTTCTTAAGTGACGCATCGATATTTGCGGCAGGAAGAACGCATGTGGTAAATCCCAGTTTCGCTGCTTCCCTTACACGGCTCTCGGCACGGCTCACCGCACGTACCTCCCCGCTTAATCCGACTTCGCCGAAAATAACGGTTTTTGCGTCAAGCGCTTTGTTTTTAAACGACGATATTATGGACATGACCGTCGCAAGATCCATTGCCGGCTCGTTTATCTTTATACCGCCCGCGATGTTGATATATGCGTCCTGATCCGCTATCTGAAGGCCACCGCGCTTTTCGATGACGGCCATTAAAAGATTAACCCTGTTATAATCCATGCCTGTTGCCTGGCGCCTCGGCATACCGAAAGCACTCTTGGAAACAAGTGCCTGAACCTCTATCATGATAGGTCTTGTTCCTTCGATCGCACATGTCACCACGGATCCGCTTGCCCCGTCGGCCCTGCCGCTTAACATAAAGCTGCTGGGATCCATGACTTCGGCAAGTCCTTCTTCCCGCATCTCAAAAACACCGATCTCATCGGTAGATCCGAAACGGTTCTTGACCGCGCGTAAAAGCCTGTAGCTTGCGTGTCTGTCGCCTTCAAAATAAAGAACCGTATCAACCATATGCTCAAGCACTCTGGGGCCTGCCACCGCGCCTTCTTTTGTCACGTGTCCGACTATAAACACGGTGATCGAGTTCTGTTTGGCGATCTGCATCAGAAGTGCCGTGGCTTCCCTTACCTGCGTAACACTTCCCGGTGCGGAGCCCACGTCTTCTTTGTACATCGTCTGTATCGAATCGATTATCACTATGTCGGGCTTGATCTTGAGTATCGACTCTTCGATGGCATCAAGGTCTGTCTCGCACAACAGTAACATACCGTGATAATCCTTACCGAGTCTGTCGGCGCGCATCTTTATCTGTTTAAGCGATTCCTCACCCGATACGTAGAGGATCTTTTTGTCGTTCGCGGATATATCCCCCGCGACCTGCAAAAGAAGCGTCGACTTTCCTATTCCCGGATCTCCTCCGATCAGCACCAAAGAGCCCGCAACTATACCGCCTCCGAGAACTCTGTCGAATTCGGCCGAGCCCGAAGATATCCTTTCCGCCTCGTCGACCGAGATGTCTTTAAGAAGCACCGGTTCTGCGGCACTTCCGACAGACTTTGATGCTGCCGAACCGCTTTTTGTGATCTTTACGGGTTCCTCGGAAAAAGTGTTCCACTCCTTACAGCCCGGACACTGTCCCATCCATTTGGACGATTCATATCCGCATGAAGTGCAAAAGAAAACTGTCTTAGTTTTTGCCATTACCCGGTCCTTTATCTTTCTTTACGTTAAAGACTGCCTTTTTATCCTTGACCGAAGCCGTTACCCTGTCTCCGGGACGGATATTTTTACGCAGTATCTCCTCGGAAAGCGGGTCTTCCACAAACGACTGGATCGCACGCTTGATGGGACGCGCACCCATCTTGGCATCCGAGAAATTGTCCACGATATAATCTTTCAAAGTCTTTGAGAAAGTGATATGTATGTCCATCTGCTCGCGGCATCTCTTTACCAGATTGCCCGCAAGAAGCGTACAGATATCTTCAAGATTCTTGTGGCTTAACTGATGGAATACGATCATTTCGTCTATTCTGTTGATAAATTCGGGCTTGAACATCTTTTTGACTTCTTCAAGCACCGCATCTTTCATCTTAAGGTAATCCCTGTTTGCATCGCTCTTTGACGTAAATCCGAGATTCTTGGGATCCACGATCCTCTGGGCACCGGCATTTGATGTCATGATGATGATCGTGTTCTTGAAGTTGACCTTCCTGCCCTTTGAATCGGTGATGTGACCGTCATCAAGCACCTGAAGAAGAATATTGAACACATCGGGATGTGCCTTTTCAACTTCGTCAAACAGTACAACGCTGTAGGGATTACGCCTTACACGCTCCGAAAGCTGTCCGCCGTCGTCAAATCCCACATAACCGGGAGGCGAACCGATGAGTTTGGAAACCGAATGGCTCTCCATGTACTCGGACATGTCAACTCTTATGAGCGCGTTTTCCGATCCGAACATTGCCTCGGCAAGGGCTTTTGAAAGTTCGGTCTTACCTACACCCGTAGGTCCCAAAAACAGGAAAGAACCTATCGGGCGGTTGGGGTCTTGCAGTCCCACACGCTGACGCCTCATGGCGCGGGCTATGCTTGTAACGGCTTCCTCCTGACCGATAACACGTTTGTGAAGGGTGTCCTCGAGTTTAAGGAGTCTGTCGGATTCTTTTTCTTTTAACTTCTTGACGGGAACTTTGGTCCACATTGCAACCACATCGGCGATGTTCTCCTCACCGACTTCGCAGACCGCTCCCTCGCCGGCCTTACTGTCGCGGCGCTCTATCGATTCAAGCTTTTTGATGAGCTTGTCCTGTTTGTGCCTGAGTTCCACAGCCTGATCGTAAGCCTCGATCTTGACGCTCCTTGCGATCTGGAGTTCAAGCTTTGAGATCTCTTCACGTATTTCGGCGGTTTTATCGGGCTTATCAAGATTCTTGACTCTTACCGCAGCTCCGGCTTCATCCATCAGATCGATGGCTTTGTCGGGAAGATATCTGTCGTTTATGTAACGGCTTGAAAGATGTACCGCAGCCTCAAGTGCCTCGGCGGTATATTTAACGTTATGGTGTTCCTCGTATTTATGGGCGATACCGTTAAGTATCCTGATCGCTTCTTCCTCGGTAGGTTCGGAAACCTCAACCGGCTGGAAACGTCTCTCAAGAGCCGCATCCTTTTCAACGTATTTTCTGTATTCGGTCATGGTGGTGGCACCGATCAGCTGAATCTCGCCCCTTGAAAGTGCGGGCTTTAACATGTTTGCGGCATCAAGGCTTCCCTCGGAACCGCCCGTTCCGATAAGTGTATGAAGCTCATCGAGAAAAAGAATGATATTGCCGTCCTCGATAACTTCGTTTAAGAGCCTCTTTACACGCTCTTCAAATTCGCCTCTGTATTTTGTACCTGCCACAAGTCCCGAAAGATCGAGGGTTAAGAGCTTTTTACCCTGAACCGTGAGCGGAACTTCCTTGTTGACGATCCTGGTGGCAAGACCTTCCACAACGGCCGTCTTACCTACTCCGGGCTCACCTACAAGACAGGGATTGTTTTTGGTACGTCTTGAAAGGATCTGGATGACTCTGGCTATCTCATCGGTACGTCCGATAACGGGATCGAGTTTTCCTTCACGCGCAAGTTCCGTAAGATCCTTGGAATACTGTTTTAAGAAGCTTCCGTCCTTTTTCTTTTTACTCTTCTTGACTTCATCGCGGATGACGGATTCATCGATTCCCATTGTGGTAAGAGTATCGATATAAATGGCCTGCGGATTTTTGCGAAGTGCGATCAATACCTGAACGGCGGAACTTGTTGAGTCTTCAAGTATGGCAAGAAGGAGATGCTCCGTTCCGATGGCTTCGCTGTTATATTTGTGGGCCAGTTCGCCTGCACGCTCTATCATCCTGTCGGTCTTTGGCGTAAAACCGGAACGTTCCCTTAACATCGTGCCGTCGCCCCTTACCGTTAAGTCATGGATGAGCTCAAGTACGCCTTCATACGTAACGCCCGCAGATGTTAATACGTTGTATGCGACACCGCTTCCCTCTCTTATGAGGCCCAGAAGCACATGCTCGCATCCGATATAGTAATGTTTGAGTTTCTTGGACTCCTCGGCAGCAAATTCAAGTGCCTGAGCCGCTTTATATGTATACGGAAGTTTCATTAGATTTCTCCTTTGTATTCATCGTAAATCTCATCGATAAGCATATGTATCTCTTCGCGTCCGATGCCCTTGCAGGCGGCACGCGCAAGTATGATCGACAGTTCTTTCCTGAACCTTTCGATGTCTCTTATGCGGTCCGCGTCAACAGCTATCACGACGCCGCGACGTTTGTCGACCTTTACAAATCCTTCATCCCTTAAGACCGTATATGCCTTGTTGACGGTATGCATATTGATACCGATATCTTCGGAAAGTTTGCGCACGCTCGGAAGCGCCTCCCCTTCCGAGAAGGCCCTTGTGGCAATGCCCAGAATTATCTGATCCCTGAGCTGCATATAGAATGCTTCCGTGCTGTTAAAATCAATCTCAAAAATCATGGTTTCTGCCCTCGGTGCCTGTTATATCGAATATATAACAGTAGGTGGGCGGTGTCAATAAAAAAGGCGCCGCGTTTTGTGCGGCGCCTTCGGTCTGCTTATTCGTCGGAATCGGAATTAAGATTTAAAAATCCGTATTCCATGTCATCGTCATCGGGAGTGAAGTTCTGCTGCCTGGGCCGTTGTATCTCCTTAACCGATACCGATGAAATACCGCCCGATGAACGGGAAGCACCCGAATCGGGTCTTATGATCGTGCCGTCCGGAAGTTTAACGCGTCCGTCCGATAATTTAAGACTTCCGTCAGGCTGTCTTACTCCGACAACAGCTTTCTTGACGGTACCGTCGGGCATACGTACATGTCCGTCGGGAAGTACTACGGGCTTTGAATCCTGAATGTTGGCGGATGTAGCTTTGACAGAACCGGTTTCTTTTTTCCCTCCGATCGTCTCTATCTTAAAGCCTTCACTGTCGGAACTTCTTGAAGACCTTGTCTGTGAAGAGGATGAGGGCTTCGTAGGTTTGAAGCTTTCGTAACGGCTTTCTGAATCTCTTGAAGACGACCTGGTAACAGGCTCCTCGGTCTCATCATATCCGTAATAGAATCTCCTGAACAG
>CACYCC010000291.1 GCA_902772805.1 uncultured Lachnospiraceae bacterium
AATATCTGTTTTGCGGGTGTAGTTCAATGGTAGAACACCAGCCTTCCAAGCTGGACACGTGGGTTCGATTCCCATCACCCGCTTACAAAATCCCCTTGCGGTATAGCAAGGGGATTTTTGTATGCGGGTGGAGACTCGGACCCAGTGGGTCCGAGTCTCGCCTTCGGCTCGGTCGGCGCCTAACAGGCTCCACCGGAGCCTGGCGCCCTCGGAGCGAAGCTCCTGCGTCGGTCGGTTCGGCGGGAAAAAGGTCCACCGGACCTTTTTCTATTTCCGCCTCACCCCATCACCCGCATAGTCAAAAGCCTGGCACCCCATCACCCGCTTATAAAAAAAGCACGATAACATTTGAGATAGCAAGGTATGTGGTATATAATTATAGAATCCGAGTGAAAGGATTTTGAACTGATAAAATGAGCAGACTAAGAAGCGACATCGACAGTGATGAATACGCAGATGTTGAGATTCCTTCCAACAACTATCCGTTCTTACAGAATTTAAGTCATGAAGTCCGTACTCCCATGAATGCGATCGTGGGAATCTCGGATCTTCTTCTTTCAAAAACTACCGATGTTTCTCAAAAAGAAGAGATCGTATCATTAAAGGCCGCCACGCAGAATCTTCTGATGGTCATCAACAATGTCATCGACTACGATCAGATGCGTGAAGGCACACTTACTCTCCACAGGGAAGTGACCAATCTCGAACATCTTGTATCGGACGTCATCGAAATGGCCCGTATCAACATCGGTGACAGAGATGTTTTGTTTGTGGTGGAATTAAATCCTCAGCTTCCCGAGAAGATAATGATCGACCTTACCAGAGTCAAGCAGGCACTGGTATATTTTCTGACCAATGCCGCCAAGTGTACGAAATGGGGATACATTGCTCTTGTTGTCGATTATCCCGAGGGGCGTAAAGACTGCATCCGCTTTATGGTGGAAAATACTGAACTCGGTCTGCCCATCATGAAAGAACTTATAAAGTATCTCGGAAGTGAGTTAAGGAGTGAAAAGAACGACAGCGGCGGCCTTAACATGTATTTTGACGTTAAGCTCGAACTTCCCGAAGGCGAGAGCATTAACAGACTGATCAAGCCCGATGACGCTTATTACGGTATCTGTGTCAAAAATGAACGTGAACGGCTTGCTTTTGCGCTCTATTTTTCAAAGTCGGATATCAAATATGTGGAGATCGACAACCCTACCGAGTTATTTATATTAAAAGAAAACGAGCGCCCGGATTATCTGATACTCGAATATGACAGATATCGTAAACTCAAAGATATCAAGGAATTTGCGGAGCTCGGCACAAAACTTATCTGCTTGTCGGATTATTATGAAACCGATGAAGTCGATCCGAGCGCACTTGTGATAAAAAGACCGTTCTTTTACCCCGAATTCAGGAATCTGCTAAACAATGTATCCGGTTCTTCGGTTTCCGAGCAGCTTATATTTGACGGTGCCCGTGTTCTGGTGGTCGATGACAATGCCATCAACCTTAAGGTCACGGCAGGTCTTCTTAAGAAATATAATCTCTCCGTAGATACGGCGACCGGCGGTGAAGAGGCTATCAGGATGATCCACCGTACGCGATATGACATGGTATTTATGGATCACATGATGCCGGGTATGGACGGAACCGAGGCTACCGTTATCATAAGACAGGCACAGGATGAGTATTTTAAGAACCTTCCCATCATAGCGCTTTCGGCAAATGTTCTTGAGGACAGCCGGAAACTTTTCGAAAGGTCCGAGATGAACGACTTCTTAAGTAAGCCCATCGATATACCGAGACTTGAAGAAATGCTTAAGAAATGGATCCCCGCTTCCAAGCAAAAAACCGCTTTAAAGAGTATGGATTCCGAAGATTACGATCTGACCGACCTTACGGCCCTTAACCTTAAACATATCAGTCCGGCCAAGGGAATTTCTTATACCGGCGGAAATATCAAGATGTACTTAAGCATCTTAAAGGATTTTAAGGGAAGTGTTGCCGACAAAAAGACGCTCCTTACAAATCTGGTGACCAAGGACGATGTGGGAAGATATACGATAGAAGTCCATGCCCTTAAATCGCTTTCCGCAACGATCGGAGCCAAGGAACTGAGTTTTCTGGCCGCCGATCTTGAGAAAAAGGGCCACAGAAGAGATATGGAGGCGATCGTCGAAGAGCATCAGAAACTGATCGATGAACTCGACCGGGTAGAGAGTGAGATATCGCTCATCGTGACCGCGTCCAAGCCAAAAGAAAAGAAAATGCCGCTCCTTCGTGAAAAGGCCGGAGAAGTATTAAGAGATCTTTTCCATGCGATGGAAGATTTTGATTATGACAGAGCCGAAAAGACGATAGCGGACCTTGATAAATATGAATATGACAGCCTGGTTCAGGAAAGCTTTGAAAAACTCAAGGAATGTGTAGACAGGATAGACTATGAAGCTACCGGAAAACAGGCGATAGAGATGCTGGCACTTCTGTAAAACAGTAAACAAATGTAAAAAACCGCGTAAACGGGTAAGAAACGGAGAAACATATGAAAGAAAAGATCACACGTGAATTTGAAAAAATATTCGGTTCAACAGACGGCGCAAAGTGTTACTTTGCCCCGGGCAGAGTCAATCTGATAGGAGAGCATACCGACTATAACGGCGGACATGTTTTTCCGTGCGCTCTTACGATAGGTACCTACGGCATCGCCCGTAAGCGCGAAGACCGTTTAATGCGTTTTTATTCCATGAATTTTGAAAAAGACGGTGTTATCGAGGTAAGTCTTGACGAAGAACTTAAACCCGATCCGTCACGCGGATGGACCAATTATCCGCTCGGAATAGTATGGGCCTTCAAAGAAAGAGGATTAAGTCTTGATAAAGGCTTCGACATGTTGATAAACGGCAATATCCCGAACGGCTCGGGACTGTCATCATCTGCTTCGGTTGAAGTTCTGATGGGATTTATACTTTGTGACATCTATGGTTTTAAAGATATCACAAATCAGGATCTCGCCCTCATCGGACAGTTTTCGGAAAACAAATTTAACGGCGTTAACTGCGGTATCATGGACCAGTTTGCCATCGCGATGGGTAAAAAGGACTGTGCAATATTTTTGGATACCAATACGCTTAAGTATGAATACACCCCCGTTAAACTTATCGGTTCAAAACTTGTGATCGCATGCAGCAACAAAAAGCGCGGTCTTGGCGATTCCAAGTACAATGAAAGACGTGCGGAGTGCGAAGAAGCTCTTAAGAGGATCAAGACGGTTAAAGATATCAGTGCACTAGGCGATCTTACGGCTGCGGAATTTGATGAGATCAAAGATGTTATCGGCGATCCGATTCTTGAAAAACGTGCAAAACATGCGGTATACGAAAACGAGCGTACCGTCAGGGCTGTTGCGGCTTTAAAAGCCAATGACATCGATACTTTCGGTAAGTTGATGATCGAATCCGACACTTCGTTAAGAGAAGACTACGAAGTTACCGGCATAGAGCTTGATACGCTTGTAAGCGAAGCGCTTAAGGTCGACGGCGTTATCGGTTCACGAATGACCGGAGCGGGATTCGGCGGC
>CACYCC010000292.1 GCA_902772805.1 uncultured Lachnospiraceae bacterium
CTTCAACCGGTACCATACTCTTAGTAAGTTCCCCGTTTATCTCTTCGATCTCAGCCCTTGTGATACCGGAGCCTTCACCGTCAAAATAGGGTTTAAAGTAAACAGGGTCCTTGGCACGTATAACAAAAAGAATCAATAACAGAACGGCCAAAACGCTTTCTTTTACCGGGTACTTATCCGTAAATGCCGCAAGCAGCAGTTCTCCCGCCACAATAAATATCAGTAAATGCCTGAAACCGTCCTGCATACTGTACATAAAAACAATTGCAAGCAACAGCACCGCATCCGCTATGAACATACCCAAAAACAGGCGTGCTTCGAAAGGTTCTTTTTTGCGACGTAAACAATACAGAACGACCGATAATATCATCAATATGATAAAAACGGCAAAATAGATGCCTATGGGATATCCGCTCTTAAACGCACCGATGCACGCATATGCCACGATCACCGCATAATTGCCTACAGTGCCAAAAATGTTCTTTATGCCCGCAAGGAAACCGTAATTACTGAAAACATCTATAAATTCCGTGGAATAAATTTCCGTAAAATACGGTGCCGTAAAACGCTTTTCCATCACATAATACAGAATGAGCGAGATCACGGCCGTCGATGTCAGCAGTAATTTCCCCACGATCTCATCCCGTTTTGTAAGTAACAGCGGGAAAATATAAAAAACAGCCATATAAGGTCTCAATATTGTCAGATATGCGATGAGTATCAGTATTGCCGCGAAAGTTCCCTTTTTGTGCATGCTGCTGCGATACCCCGCTATCAGTCCCATCAATACAACAAGCGGAGCGATCATTACGATCTCCGGCATCCATGAAAGCATGTATCGGGCTATCGGCGTCGTTAACAAAAACAATACCGAGATCGCAATGTTTGCCTTAAGTGCGGGTTTTGCAAATATACCGAACAGGAACATGGCGCACGATAACAGCACTATATTGGCCGCTATCATCGTAAGATACGAAAAGCCGAATATCTTGCCAAACACCGCCCACCATACAAGAAGTAACGGATTCCATGCGCCGAAAGAAAGGCTCATGGCAGTGCTTTCGTTGTATCCGAAAAAGCCTCGGGGAATACCGTCAGCCACCATGCACTGAACCTGCTTAAAATAAAACAGTTCATCATTCCATTCGCTTGCGGAAGGGAAAACATCACAAATACCCTTTCCGTGGGAAAGGGTATTGATCAAGCACGCGATGATGGGGAGCAGCATAAGCCACACCGCATTAATTATTCTTTTGTGATCTCTGTAGAACTTGCTCATAAAATTTTATAGATCCGGGGATCAGGTAAGATCCTCGTCCGAACCCATTGCATCAACGTCATCATCGAAATTGTTGTCATCAAAATCGTGGTCGCAATGTATATCGGGACCGCTCATCAGCTCACGGTTGACAACTCTCTTGGCTTCACGCTGTTTCTCTATCTGTTCGCTTAAGAGTTCCTTGACTTCTTTGGGCTTTTTAACGTTAAGTATTTCGAATTCCTTTTGAGCTTTATCGGATGAAAAGACCGTGATAGTGCCGATACCGAACATCTTCTGATAAAGCGTCTGCTGGAGTTTAAGATCGAGTATCCTGTATAATCTCACTTCGTCATAGGTCGTGGTAAAAAAGCCCTTTTCAATAAAGAAACGCTCTTCAGAAAAATAATATTTGGTAAAACTCCAGGGAAGTCCCAGAAAAGTACGCTTTCTGTCATACCAAAGATATTTGGCGCGTTCGGATTTCTTCATGATAAAACTCCTCCTTTTAGCGGATAAAAATGCTTTTTTATTATAATCCATTTTCTGCGGATTATCTACCCTCAAATCGCCAAGAAAACCCTACAGTTTATAAAAAGTTTTCTTTACAATATCATCAATAAGCAATAAGATTTCTTATTGAAATGTTAATTTAATCTTATTAAAGATCAGGAGGAAAAGAAAATGGCTTTTAAAGGCACTGAAACCGAGGAGATCTACCGTTTCAAAAAAACTGTTCGAAACGTATTTTTGATCTTGCTCGCTTTGATAGTTGCGATCGGCATCTTAAAATGCTTCTATACCGTCAACGAACAAAGTAATGCCGTTGTAACACAGTTCGGCAAGGTAATAAAGGTTAATACCGCAGGTTTTTATTTCAAAGCCCCTTGGCAATCGGTTAAAAAGGTTGATATGACGACACACGGAACATCGATCGGATATGTCATCAACAATGACGGTCAGAAAGGTTCCTATCCGATAGATGAAGCAAACGGAGTGATGATAACATCCGACTTTAACCTTTTAAACATCGATTTCTACATCGAATACAGGATCTCCGATCCGGTGGCATTCCTGTACAACTCCAAGCAGCCGGACGAGATATTAAGAAACATCACAATGGCAAACATAAGAACAGTGGTTTCCAACTATACCGTTGATGAAGCCATGACCACAAGTAAAGGTCAGATACAGGCTGACATCAAGGAAGCTCTGTTAAAAGAACTCGAAGCGCGCAACATCGGACTTACAGTTGTCAATATCACTATACAGGACTCACGTCCTCCGGTTGAACAGGTTGAGGCCGCATTCAAAGCGGTAGAAACCGCCAAGCAGGGTGCCGATACCGCCAAGAACAACGCACTTCAGTATCAGAACCAGCAGATCCCCGAAGCTGAGGCAACCGCCGATGCGATCATCCAGAAAGCAACCGCCAACAAGGAAGCCCGTATAGCCGAGGCGGAAGGTCAGGTTGCGAGATTTAACAAAATGTACTCCGAGTACGAAAAGTACCCTCTCATCACCAAACAGAGACTCTTCTACGAAGCCATGGAAGAATTGTTACCGGGAACAAAGGTAATAATCACCGACGGTAATACAAGTACCGTTCTTCCGCTTGACAGCTTTACGACTTCCGCCGAAGAAACAACAGAGGATTAAGGAGGGATGATAATGAAAAAGACTATAGCATCTACAGTAATAGGATTTATCATATTGTTTGCGGGACTGATCGTTTTCTTGAATTCCGTATACACGGTAAAAGTTAACGAGGCCGCGATCATAGTAAGATTCGGAAAGATCCGTGCGATCGAGCAGAATCCCGGACTTCATTTCCACGTACCTTTCATTGAAGGTATTTCAAGTGTATATACCGGCGATATCTTATACGATATCCCCGTATCCGACGTTATCACATCAGACAAAAAGTCCATGATCGCCGATAACTATCTTATCTGGTCGGTAACAGACGTTACCAAGTATTACCAGACACTGGGCGCAGTTCAGGGACGCGCGAACGAACGTGTTGAGGCAGCCGTTTTCAATGCTACCAAAAACACGATCTCATCGATGACGCAGGATAACATCATTTCTTCAAGAGGTGATACTTTAACATCACTCATCACCGAAGAAGCAAACTCGGATATTTCACAGTACGGTATCACGATAAAGATCGCCGAGATCAAAGCACTCGATCTTCCCGATGCCAACAAGGAAGCCGTTTACGAAAGAATGATATCCGAAAGAAACAATATCGCGGCAAGTTACACCGCAAAAGGACAGGCAGAAGCTCAGAAGATCCGCAACGAAACGGACAAGCAGGTCAACATCACCGTTGCAAATGCCCAGGCTGAAGCCGCCAAGATCGAAGCCGACGGTGAGGCCGAATACATGAGGATCCTCTCCGAAGCATACAACGATGAAAGCAAAGCGGAATTTTATACCTTCATCAGAAGTCTTGACTCCATCAAAGCGATGAGCGGCGACAACAAGACGATAATACTTGATAAGGATTCCGAATACGCACAGATCCTTTACGGAATACGATAAGTCGATACAAAAGAGTTTCTTTAAATTCAAAACGAACAGCCGGAGCATAATGCCCCGGCTGTTTTACTCTTCTTAAGTGATGTAATTTATCTTCTTCTGTCTTTTCCCGTCCGCTCGTAATAGGCTTTCTTGTCTTCGTACATTCGACGGTCTGCGATCTTGGCCATCTTGTCAAGTCGTTCACGTCCTGTTTCCTGTTTGAGTGCCACCACATCACGGGTTTCCGAATATCCCTTGGATATCGAAAGCGTCACATCCGCAGAACCCTTCCATGCGGCCGTTGTCTCGTCGAGTTTTTCCAGGAATTCATTCATTTTTGAAGGTGTCGAATTAATAACGGCGATAAATTCATCTCCACCGATCCTGTAAACCTTACCGATACCGTTGAGTGACGTAACTATACATTTTCCCGCAGCCCTTATAAATTCATCTCCGGCATCATGACCGTAGTTATCATTGACACCTTTAAGGCCGTTTAAGTCAAGCATTACTATGTAAAGGTCGTCGGGGAATATGGGTTCCTTGCCGATCTCATCAAGACATTCCTCATAAGAATACCTGTTACCGAGTCCGGTAAGGGCATCGGTTCCTGCCGATATCCTGTATTTCTCGGCAAGTTCCTCGTTGAGTATTTCATTGGTGATCTCATGTTTGCGGTTTTCTGCGATCATCTGATAGTGACTCACCAAAGCCTCGTAATATCGGGAATATAAAACCGGCTCGGTCTCCTTGGTCATCCCGAATTCCTTGAACATAAACATATATATGTTTATCTTATCCGGAAGCGAATATGTGGTCTCAATGATCTTAAGGCACAGCTCCACAAGTTTGGAATCTTTTACAAATCCCCTTACGTATCTGACTATCGGTATAAATATCTCCGCATAATCCTCTTCTATGCCGTTTCCGGGATAAATGTATTTTAAGCAGTTTTTAAGCGACTCAATATAATCGTTTGAAGGTATATTGCCGGAATTAAGTTTTGCCTCATCACTTAATTTGAATATCTCAAGAAAGCAATAGAATCTGTCGCCTATCTCATCTCTTGGCAGGTTTTTCAACAGTTCGTAATAACGGTCCGTTTTTTCCCTGTCTCCCAAAACGGCAAATGCATTCATGAGATTACAGCCCACGGTAAATTTAAGTATTACAGGCATATCGGGCTCTTCCATGAGCTCTTCCATCATATTCATGTACTTTTCGGATTCTTTGTATAGATTGCAGTTCCACAAAGCTCCCACGGCACAGTTAAGAGCCGCTGCCTTGAAATGAATAGGCAGCTCTTCTTCAAGTTCAAGCGCACTGTTGATGTTTCGGATGACTTCCGCATACGCATTGAAGTTCTGGAAATACTCAGCCTCTTTGATAAAAAGAAAACCTATGAACGTCTTGTCGGGATTTGGCTGGGCGTTAAGATTCGCAAGATACTTTTTATTGATTATATGAAATTCATGGTAATATTTATGACCGAATGTATTGATGACGATGCCGATAAAATTGCTGTACTGTCTGACATAAAGGGCTTCCTCTTCGGAATCGCGCGTATAGAGTCTAAGCCCGTCGGCAATGTCCTGTTCGCTTAATTTCGCTGTATAGGGATCTATTGTGAGAATCTCGTCGTTAGTCATTAAAAGCCTCCGTACAGATAAAACGACAATACCAAATTTTAGTATATCACAAAAGAATCAACGAATTATTTAATTTGCAATTTATTTCTTTTTTCGCGTCTTATCCTGTTTATGTGTCTTTCATAGTTACCGCTCTTTAAAAGTTCGGTAACTACAAGCTGCTCAAAAACCGGGACCGTACATGAATAAAAACCGAGCTTTTCGTTAAACTCATCGATGATATCATGCGGGAGCACCATATACCCCATACGAAGCGACGGAGTCACGGTCTTGGAAAATGTATTGAGATATATAACTCTACTGCCGCCCGACAAAGAAAACAGGGTATCTTCCGGTTTTGCCGAAACCGTAAGCTCGGAATCATAGTTATCTTCCACTATAACCCCGTTTCTTTCCACCGCCCATCTTAAGTATTCAAGTTTTCCCGATATTCCCACCGTAATTCCCGAGGGAAAACTGTTAAACGGAGTTACATGCAAAACCACCGCGTCGGTATCCCTTAACGATGAAGCTGCTATTCCCTTCGGTGTTAACGGGAGTTTTCGTACCGTAAGTCCCATGGAGCCGTACACTTTTTTTATCTTATCGTATGAAGGATCTTCTACGGCTATAACACCTTTATCTTTAAAGAGCTGTGCCACAAGACCGTAAAGATACTCTGCACCCGATCCGATTATGATCTGGGCGGGTTCAACGGTAAGACCTCTGCTTCTTGCAAGATATGAACAAATCTCAACCCGCAATGCCGGCAAACCGTGATTCGGAGATTTTACAAGGACTTCATCCGCATGATCGAGCAATACTTTGCGCATTGTCTTTGAAAGGAGCGAATACGAGATACTGCCTTCAACAGGGGGACGGGAGGTATTTTCGTGTTCTTTTTCATCACCCGCGATCCCGGGGGTATCCGACAAAAAATCGGAATGCCTGAATATCACGAAATTTCCGCTCCTGAGCCTTGGTTCGATGTATCCCTCTTCGGCCAGAAGATCGAGTGCGTGCTGTACGGTAATGACACTCAGACCCGTTTCCGCCGCTATCAGACGTTTTGACGGAAGTTTTGTGTTGCATGGATATATGCCGTTTACAATGTCACGGGCGATCTCGTTGTAGAGCTGAATATATGCGGTTTTTTCGGAATTTCGATCGATCTTGTAATTCATCTGGTCATAGCAAATAGTTTAAATCTGGTTATTTTTGTATTACCAGATTGATTGTAGTCTGATTTAAAAGTTTTGTAAAGCATTATCTAAACGATACACAAGGAGAATGGACATGAAAAAAGAAACAACAACACAGATTGCATTTACAGGATTGTTTATGGCAATGGTAATAGTATTATCACTGTCTTTCCTCTCTATCCCGGTACCCGGCGGACATCTTTACCTTTGCGATATCATCATCTGCCTTGCCGCAGTATTACTGAATCCTTTTGAAGCCTTTATAGCCTGCGGAGTCGGCTCTTTCCTCGGAGATTTCTTCTTTTATCCTGCACCGATGTTTGTATCGCTTGTCACTCACGGTATACAGGCTATCGTTATCTCATTGATATCTCAAAGGACGCTTAAAAAGAAACCTGTACTGGCTTCGATCATTGCGGTTGCTGTCGGTGCAGTCATAATGGTCATCGGTTACACATTAGGCCGTGCTTATGTTTATTCGACCAAAGAAGCTGCAATAGTTAAACTCCCTTACGAAATAGCTCAGGCCGTACTTGGAGCTGTCGTTGGACTTATCCTCTGCTGGAAAGGCGGGATTCGAAAGATATATCATAAATACGCAAAATAACATATCGATGCCGGCGCACGTTGATCTTTTGCCGTCTATGCCGGTCCGATATCGTCAATGTTTCATCTGCCTGTTATTTGTGTTAAAATACAGGCAGATATTTTTATGTCGTAAAACCGCAGTATCATAATAAGGAATAACGGTTTTATGCAATAAATACGGATTTGCAAGGAGGAGGGTTTATGCAGCAACTTGAGAAGCAGTTTCATATTCAGTGTGTGGAAGGTGATGTAGGAAAATATGTCATTTTAGCAGGCGATCCCGGCAGAATACCCAAGATCGCGGAGTTATTTGACGATGCAAAACAGGTTGCATGCAACCGTGAATACAATATCTATACGGGATACCTTGACGGTGTTAAGGTTACTGCGGCTTCCACCGGAATAGGAGGCCCCTCTACCGCAATATGCGTCGAAGAATTACACAATATCGGCGCTGACACTTTTATCCGCACGGGTACATGCGGCGGTATCGATCTCGATGTTCAGTCGGGTGATATCGTGGTAGCGACCGGTGCGATCCGCTACGAGCATACTTCCATGGAATACGCTCCGATAGAATTCCCCGCAGTATCCGATTTTGATATTGCGATGGCTCTTAAACAGGCTTCCGAGGGACTCGGGAACACCACGCATATGGGTATAGTGCAGTGTAAAGACTCATTCTACGGACAGCATTCACCCGAGAAAAGCCCTGTTTCATATGAACTTTTGGCAAAATGGGAATCATGGAAACGCCTCGGCGTAAAGGCTTCGGAAATGGAATCTGCGGCACTCTTTGTAATAGCAAGTGCACTTAAATGCCGCGCAGGTGCATGCTTCCATGTAATATGGAACCAGGAACGCGAAAAAGCCGGCCTTGA
>CACYCC010000293.1 GCA_902772805.1 uncultured Lachnospiraceae bacterium
CCGACAGCTTGTGGTGTCGAGCCCAATCCGCGATAATCTTAGCCCTATCCGCGTTCTCTGATGCTTTTGGGAATGTAAGATCAACATGACCTTCCCGAATCTTATGATTGATATATACATATCCGAGTTCCGTGCGAAAGTCTGTCCACCAGCCGTTTTTGTCTTCCTTTGTGCTTAGATCAAGTGAGGGATAGTTTTCCTTCTGGTATCTGATGTACTTTTTCAAGAAAGCATTCGCGTTTTCATCGACATTGTTTGTTGCCGGTTTTTTCGCTTTGACTATCGCTTGTTCTATCTGCTGACTCCGAAACTCACTTATCGGATTATTGTTTTTGTCAAAGAAGGCTTTACATTCCTCGTACGTCAGAAGATGCTCGTATTTCTTTGCTTCTGCATTGTTTTTATAGTACTTCTCCGGGCAGAAAATAAATACTTCAAAGCCATCGTACTCGCCGCTTTTCACGGCCCTTTCGCCACGCCTAACATACCTGTAATGTTGCTCAGGCATAGCAACAGCATCAATCTTATCCTCAATTAAAAGACCGTATTTCTTACCATCCACTTCAACAACAACCGTAATATCCGACTCGCCCAAATCGTCAGATTTAGAAAGCTCCCCGGCTACAACCTGAAACGCTTTTCCCTTCAGGTCCGTTTTATCAATGAGCACCTGACAAAAACCAGGGTATGTCATCGCCGATTCAAGGAACAGCATATCCATGTCTCTTTCACACAGAGTATTATTGAAACATAAAGAAATCATGATTGAGCATCCTTTCTCATTATGTGCGAACAAACACAAAAGCGACAACTGAATACATGAGCACCTCCAGCTTTGTATTAGAAGGTTTTACTGAGTTTGGTTAGTATCCTCTGATTCCATTTCCTCTTTCTCCGCTTTCTTAACCTTCTCAATCTCCGTCATATATCCGGCTGTGATTATACCTGCTGGGAGAGCAACAATTGCTATGCCAAATATCGACGAAAACATTGTAATAATACGTCCCAATGTTGATACTGGATATATATCGCCATAACCTACCGTTGTCAGGGACACTGTCGCCCAATATATGGCTTCAAAGAAACGGTTGAACGAATCCGGCTCCACATTGAATATAATCAAAGCAGAAACAATAATATATCCACCAGCCAAACAACATACCGCTATAAGAGAATCCTTTGAAATCCGAAGCACATTCCCGATAATTTCAAAGCTCTTTGAATATCGCATGGCTTTAAACACACGCAGAACACGCATCGCACGTATCATTCGCAACACTCGAAGAACCTTAAATCCACTGTTAATTATCGTCAGCGAAGGAAGAATAGATAGCAAATCGATAAGGGCCATCATCGAAAATGGATATCGTAGGAAAGACTTAACGCTCTTTTCTTCAAACTTATAGTCCGCTGTTATCCAGCGAAGCAAATAGTCAAAGATGAAAATCGTGACAGTCACCTTGTCAACTATTTGCAACGCCTTCGTATCGACTTTAAACGCGAGCGGAACAAGACTCGCAATGATTACAACAATCATCGCATAATCGTAGACCGCACTAACGCTATCATGTCCTTCGGACTTTTCGATTATCTGATAAACTCGTTTTCTGCTCACGATTTGTTCCCCTCTTGATATCGTCTCTTATAATAGTTCATCGCTCGATACTCTATGGCATCCTTTAAGTGCATCTTAAAAGTCTCGTCACAAATTACAGGCTTTGATTCCTCACATAAAGCCAACGCGGAGCCCTCTTTCTTAACAAAGAAACACGACTTAATTGACTAAAACTTATTTTCATTGTAACACCCACAGATTTGAACAGCAATCATTTTTACGGTTTTTAATTATACCATATCGAACGAAAACAGATACTTCACTTGGCCCCCCTCTTGCAGAATTCTTCGTTTCATTTTATCTATATATACTCCCAGTGGTATCCTCCCACTGGCTTATTAGGGCGTTTTAGGCCCTGCCTCAATGTGGGCGACGAGACGCCTATCTTCTTTGCGGTGTCTTCAATGCCAATAAACACTTCTCCAGTTTCGATGCATCGAATATGTTTTAGAACATGTTCCCCTCTGCGTCGATTCCAACATTCTGGGCACCCTTGTCCTTGTAATGTTCGATTTTTAACTTGACTAATCCACTCGTGTCCACACTTGCTACACTTCCAACAGATTGCTCGGTCACTTCCTCGTGCCACCGTAGCTGGATCTATCCCCGGGTTTTTCTCGTATGACCAATCAACCATAATATCGGGATATTCTAAAAGCGATTTTGTCACTCCGTCCTGAAGTCGCTTTTTATTGGTTTCTATTCTTGCTGCTTTTCGCTTGCAATCCGGACAGCCTAACCCCTTTTTTCTGTGCGGCGGCATTTCCCACCGCTTATCACACAGAGAACACTTCCAAGTAACGGACCGATGACTTCGAATGCTTATTCTTTCCGGTCTTATCCTGTTTGCTTCATCATCCCACTCCAACAACTTCTGCGGGTCGGAAGCCACTGATTTTCCTTTTTTCTTGGTATTAAAAAGGCTCTGAATTTCAGGCAAATCTCGCTTGATATTAATGTCAGGGATTGTAGTAAGACCATAGTGCAAATTGATTGTTTCCAAAAGCTTCTTCACATACGGTTCCATCTGAACAAGACTCTTATCAACTTCTCGAGAAACCGGAATCACGATGCTCCCATCATCGAGCCGCGGATTTCGTTCATCTCTCAACCGGAACAAGGTTATACCATGTTCCATCAGCTTTCTCGTTTTTCTTGTATCCTTGTCAATATTCTTGTGCCACTTTCCGCCATCGTACTCTACTCCGGCATTAATCTCCGGAATAAAAATATCAATTTCCATTCGTCCAAGCCATTCGGGCCTATACGAATTATCCGCTTGAGGAAACACCTTCCGCAAATAGTAAAACAGGACTTGTTCTAGCTCAGAAGATTTATATGCAAATGCACAGCGAGGACATCCCTGCTTGGCATATGCTCTACTCTTCAAGCTACTTGTCCATACATGCCCACAATCTTTACATCTCCATTTAATCAAGATGTGGCTACCCGCAATACATTCTTCTGGTCTCTTTTTATTGTCCTCATGCCATTCACATATCAATTCCGGATGTGTAGTGGGCACGTCATTAAAGCCTTTCCAAACTTTCTTATTTGTACAATAAGGACATCCCTGACCAACTTTAATATGATTATCTATCTGTTGCTGGTAAGAATGTCCCAGTGGACACAGCCACCACACTTTCTCTCTAGACCACGCTGTAACTTCGCTGGGACCCTTTATGTTTTTCGAAAAGTCCCATTCTTCACGAACAACATCCGGATATTGGGACTTCAAATCGTTCCGATTTGCCAAAATGCGTCGTTTATTAGAGCACCACGGGCACCCATACACTTGCGCCACACGATCTCGTACAGACTTTCGGTACTCATGTCCATCCGGACATTTCCAATAAACTTCAACTGTACTATGAGGTGTTACATCACACGGTGAAATCAGATTTTTCTCGTTGTCCCATTCATTAAGCAAGTCCGGTCGCAATGTCGCTAAATCTGTTTCACCCGGAGCGACTCTGTTATGAGAACAATATGGGCATCCCTGATTCTGTAATGTTCGGTTTGCTATCACCTGCATATATGACGGATGTCCTTTTTTGCAGAGCCAATATACTTTATCTGATGATTGCAATGTGCGGTTTTCCGGTCTTTTTAGTCCATTCTTCTCATAGTCCCATTCTTCGGCCAAATCTGGACGAAGCGTAACCAAATCATTCACCCCGGGAATCAGATTCTTTCGACGCAACGCCTCATTCCCGATACACCCACAATTACTTAAATCAGATAGGTGTTTTGTTTCTTTCTCGACATAATTACCGCAATCACAGTGAAAAAGCCATATTACATTGGAGCCTCGCCGCTTTTCTGTAGGCTCTATAGCCGTCAAATAGCCATATCGTTTCCCTGTGATATCTTTTATTCCCAGTTTAACTTTTAGCATCGTCTCATGGATGACCTCCTTTTCTGTCTCGTCCGTCTCATAAATTAGCTTTCAGCTTAGATGCTTTATTATACCACATTTGCGAAGGTTGCAGGGGAATTTATGTCACTTTTTGGGCGGATTTGGCGAAGTTTTTTGAGGCGGGTCGGGATGGTTGTATATGACAAGAATTTTTGCGCAGTTTCGTGCAAATTATTCCGTCATATGGCAAGAAGGCAATTGCCCTGGAACTGCCTTTATTGCGGTGGTTTTATTGTTAATTTGATGCTGTTTGGTTTTTAATCCCGGTGTTTGTTTGCTAACTGTCTTTTCTCTTTTGATATGCCCATTATATCGAGTATATCTATAAGGCTTCCTCTTGCCATCTTTCATTGCTTTCTGATGGTTGGTTTGAGGCTTCTGCGCGCGGCCGGCTCCAGTTGCTTGCGGACCAGCCGGCGCTTTTTGATATGCCCTATATACGGGGTATATCGTGAAGAATTGTATTTTGTATTTAGCGTGTGGTTTGCGTTAGATTTCAGCGGCGGGGAGGGGGTCTGCGGTCGGCGTGAGGGCGCACACGACGCCGCGGGGCGTTACGTACTCGACGGTGCCCTTGGCGGTGTCGCCGATTTTGTCGTAGAGGCGGCCGGCGCTGTAACTTTCGCCGAGGACGGTGCCGACGCTGTTGGCCACCCAGCCGACCTGGCCGAGACCCGGCAGGTTGACCTTGATGGCCTCGTGATCGTACTCATTTGCCGGGTCCTTCTGCAGCGTTACGGTCATGCCGTGCTCAGCCACAGCTGTCCCGTAGCGGAAGTTCATGCCTGCGATTGTGAAGTAG
>CACYCC010000294.1 GCA_902772805.1 uncultured Lachnospiraceae bacterium
ATCTTTGCGGACCTTAACGGACTTAAGACCGTCAATGACGTAAACGGCCATAATGCCGGTGATATGCTGCTTAAAAATGCAGCCGAAGCATTAAGATCTGCTTTCAGCGACCGGGACATATTCCGTGCGGGCGGTGATGAATTTGCCGTGATCGTAACGGATGTGACCGAAGATGAAATAGATGAAAAGATCGACAGGATAAGAAAAGAATGTATTAAATACAACGACCTTTCTTTTGCCCTCGGCGGATGCGTTGAATCAAACAGCAGTAACGTCCGCATGGCATTACGCCGCGCCGATGAGAGAATGTATGCCGACAAGCAAAAGTACTATGAACAGTTCCCCGAGCGCGTGGCTGAAGGTCGCAGAAGCCGCGCAAGAAACGCAGAGATCCCTGCGGAACAGGTTCGCGAAAACAATATTTTGTTTGAGATGAACTACGATACGCTGACCGGTCTTCCCAGCATGACACACTTCTTCAGGCTTGCGGAAAACGCACGCAGCAAAATGCACGAGGAAGGCATAGAATCCGCACTTGTATTCTTAAATATGAACGGACTCAGAGGATTCAATCAAAGATACGGCTTTGCGGAAGGCGATCTGCTGATAAAAGAGTTTGCGCATATCATTATCACCCAGTTTGGCCATGATAATGTAAGCCGTTTCGGGCAGGACCACTTTGCGGTATTTACCGAGTCTGAAGGTCTCGAAAATAAGATCGAAAAGATATTTAAGGAAATGAAGAGCGCCAATAAAGGCAAGACGCTTCTCGTAAGAGCGGGTATCTATCCCGATTCCATGGGAATAGTGGAGACATCTCTTGCCTGCGACCGCGCAAGTTACGCCTGTGATGCCATAAGAGACGACAACAGGTCCTATTACAACTATTACGACAAGAATATGCTCCAGCACGAGCTTAACAGGGAATATGTCATCGAAAACATCGACAGAGCCATCAGCGAGAACTGGATCGTTGCATATTATCAGCCGATCGTTCGTGCCACAAGCCGGAAGGTCTGTGACGAAGAGGCTCTTGCAAGATGGATCGACCCTGTCAAGAGCATGATGTCTCCCGCAGAGTTCATTCCCGTTCTGGAGGATACAAAGCTCATTTACAAAGTCGATCTTTATATGGTCGAACTCATACTGGAGCGTATCAAAAAGCAGATGCTGTCCGAGATCGCAAATGCGGTCCCGATCTCCATAAATCTTTCCCGCACGGATTTTGAAATGTGCGATATCGTGGAAGAGATCTGTAACCGTGTCGATGCGGCAAACGTTCCGAGAGAACTGCTGACCATAGAGATCACCGAAAGCGTTATAGGTCAGGATCTTGAATTTATGAAAGAACAGATCAGGCGTTTCAGGGATCTCGGATTCCGGGTATGGATGGACGATTTCGGAAGCGGTTACTCGTCTCTTGATCTGTTACAGGAAATGCAGTTTGACGTTATAAAGTTCGATATGAAGTTCATGAGACAGCTTGACTCAAGCCCCAAGTCACGTGTTCTTCTTACCGAGCTTATGAGAATGGCAATAAGCCTTAATATCGAAACCGTTACGGAAGGCGTCGAGACCGCCGAACAGGTTGAATTCTTAAGTGAGATCGGCTGTACCAAGATGCAGGGTTATTATTTCTCAAAACCCATCTCATACGAGGATATCATGAAAAGATATCGCGACGGTAAGCAGATCGGATTTGAAGATCCCGATGAATCCGGATACCACATGGTGCTCAGTTCCATCAATCTCTATGACCTTGATGCAGTATCAAGCAATGACTGTTCAACCGTAAAGCACTATTTTAATACGATACCCATGGCTATCGTTGAATCGGACGGTTACTCGGTAAACACTATAAGATGTAACAGATCCTTCCGCGAATTTGCAGGCAATAATCCGAAACTTAAGGAATCATTCCCCGCAGGCATAAGGCAGTGCAGAGCGATCGGTCAGAAACAGCTCTTAAGCGAAAAGACCGACAGCGGAGAGACCGCAAACATCCTGATCAGAAGGATAATCGACAATCCTCTTACGGGCAAAGGCGCATTTGCCGTTGCCGTACTTGACGTAACGTCCGGTGAAGGCAGTGCCATAACATATACGAGTGTAGCCAAAGCGCTGTTTTCGGACTATATCGACCTTTATCATGTTAATCTTGAAACCGGAAGGTATACGCAATACTCTCCCGATCCCGAACACGATGA
>CACYCC010000295.1 GCA_902772805.1 uncultured Lachnospiraceae bacterium
CAGGGATTTGAAGTGTACACCGCAGCAGAAGCAGCCAAGAAGGCTGACATCATCATGATCCTTATCAACGATGAGAAGCAGGCAGATCTTTATAAGAACGACATTGAGCCCAACCTTGAAGAGGGCAACATGTTAATGTTCGCACACGGATTCAATATTCATTTCGGATGTATCGTTCCTCCCAAGAATGTTGACGTTACTATGATAGCTCCCAAGGGACCCGGCCACACCGTTCGTTCGGAATATCAGGCAGGCAAGGGTGTTCCCTGTCTTATAGCGGTACAGCAGGATGCTACCGGCAAGGCACAGGATCTTGCACTTGCATATGCACTCGGTATCGGCGGAGCAAGAGCGGGCGTACTTGAGACCACATTCAGAACCGAAACTGAAACAGACCTCTTTGGTGAGCAGGCTGTTCTTTGCGGCGGTGTATGTGCTCTTATGCAGGCAGGTTTTGAGACACTTGTTGAAGCAGGATACGATCCCAGAAATGCATACTTTGAATGTATCCACGAGATGAAACTTATCGTTGACCTTATCTATCAGTCAGGTTTTGCCGGAATGAGATATTCCATTTCCAATACCGCTGAATACGGTGATTATGTAACCGGTTCCAAGATCATCACCGAAGAGACCAAAAAGACCATGAAGAAGATCCTTTCCGATATCCAGGACGGAACTTTTGCCAAGGAATTCTTACTTGACATGAGCCCCGCAGGCAAGCAGGTTCACTTCAAGGCTATGAGAAAGCTCGCAAGCGAACATCCCGCTGAGAAAGTCGGTGAGGAAGTAAGAAAGCTTTACAGCTGGAACAACGAAGAAGATAAACTCATCAACAACTAATGAAGGGCAGGGGACCTTTAGGGGTCCCCTTTTTTTGACTTATGGTATATAACAATGTTTTGGAAGCCATCGGACATACACCGATGATCAAACTCAGTTCCAAGATGGTGCCGGAAGGCGCCGCAGATGTTCTGGTCAAATACGAAGGACTCAATGTGGGAGGCTCGATAAAGACCAGAACGGCATATAATATGTTAAAGAAAGCGATCGATGCGGGGATCGTTAAGGATGATTCCATCATCGTTGAACCGACGAGCGGTAATCAGGGCATAGGACTTGCCCTGTGCGGAGCCGTTCTCGGATATAAGACCGTCATCATTATGCCCGATTCCGTAAGTGAAGAACGCAGGATGCTGGTCAGACATTACGGAGCCGAAGTTATACTCATAAAAGATGAAGGTCACATCGGCGAATGTATGGATAAATGCGTTAAGACCGCAGAAGATATGGCCTCCAAAGACCCGAGAGTCTATATCCCCCAGCAGTTTGAAAATCCCAACAATCCCATGGTACACAAGCATCATACCGGGCTTGAGATACTTGAACAGGTAGCGGGACCGATAGACGGATTTTGTTCAGGGATCGGTACCGGCGGTACGATATCGGGTATAGGAGAAACACTTAAAGCACAGAATCCCAATATTGAGATTTGGGCCGTTGAACCCGAAAATGCCGCAATACTTGCGGGCGGGACAGTAGGCACTCATCTTCAGATGGGTATCGGAGACGGTATAGTACCCAAGAATCTTAATCTCGATATTTATGATGATATCTATATAGTTACCGATGACGAGGCTATCAATACCGCCAAGGATCTTGCCAAAAAGGAAGGCATCATGTGCGGCATATCATCCGGTACAAATGTAGCGGCGGCGATCAAGCTTGCCCTTAAACTCGGAAAAGGAAAAACAGTGGTAACGGTACTTCCGGATACTGCGGAAAGATATTTTTCAACCCCGCTTTTTGAAGGGGACTGACGGAGGAAAAAGATATGTCCATGACAATGACACAAAAGATACTTGCAGCGCATGCCGGACTTGACAGTGTTGTTGCAGGTCAGCTTATCGAGGCAGACCTCGATCTGGTACTCGGTAACGACATCACAAGCCCCGTGGCCATCAAAGAAATGGAAAAATCAGGGCTTAACGGTGTTTTCGACAAGGATAAGATCGCACTTGTGCCCGATCACTTTGTTCCAAACAAGGATATCAAGAGTGCGGAGCATTGTAAGTGTGTTCGTGAATTTGCCATCAAAAACGATATTACCAATTATTTCGAAGTCGGTAAGATGGGCATTGAACATGCCTTGCTTCCCGAAAAAGGTCTTACGGTAGCAGGCGACGTGATCATCGGAGCCGATTCCCATACGTGTACTTACGGTGCGCTCGGAGCATTCTCAACAGGTGTCGGAAGTACCGATATGGCCGCAGGTATGGCAACGGGAAAGGCCTGGTTTAAAGTTCCTTCCGCGATCAGATTTAATCTTACCGGAAAGCCTTCAAAATGGGTATCGGGTAAAGACGTGATCCTTCACATCATCGGTATGATCGGTGTTGACGGTGCACTTTACAGATCGATGGAATTTACCGGCGAGGGTATCAAAAATCTTTCAATGGACGATCGTTTCACCATTGCAAACATGGCTATAGAGGCGGGTGCCAAGAACGGCATATTCCCAGTGGACGATCTTGCGATCGCGTACATGAAAGAACATTCCAAGCGTGAATATAAGATATTCACTGCAGATGATGATGCAGTTTATGATGAAACTTACGATATAGATCTTTCAACTCTCAAACCTACCGTAGCATTTCCTCATCTGCCCGAGAACACCAAAACGGTTGATGAGATAGGCGAAGAGATAAAGATCGATCAGGTCGTTATAGGTTCGTGTACAAACGGAAGGCTTGACGATCTTAAGGTCGCTGCCAAGATACTTAAAGGTAATACTGTTGCAAAGGGTATCAGACTTATAGTTATCCCCGCAACACAGGATATTTATCTTAAGGCTATGGAAGAAGG
>CACYCC010000296.1 GCA_902772805.1 uncultured Lachnospiraceae bacterium
AGACATGAAAAGTTACTTGAGATAATCGAAAAATACGATATCGATACCCAGGAAGAACTCGTGGAAAGACTCAAAAACGAGGGGTTCAATGCAACACAGGCCACGATCTCAAGAGATATCAGGACATTGCACCTTTACAAGTGCAACACCAAGAGCGGCAAACAGAAATACTGTGTCGATCTTCACAGAGATATCGAACTTGATTCAAAGTATAAAAGAGTCCTTAAAGATGGATTTGTATCCATTGACATGGCTCAGAATATCTTAGTCATCAAGACCGTATCCGGAATGGCAATGGCGGTAGCCGCTGCCGTAGATTCCATGAACTTTTCGGAGATCGTGGGTACCATAGCCGGTGACGATACGATAATGATGGCTATCAGGACGGTTGAAGATACCGAAGCACTGATGGACAAGATTAAGAAACTGGTGCAGTAGAGATATATGATCTTTTTTCCGGGAGAGCGGAAAGGAATATATGTTAGAAAGTCTAAAAGTCAGAAATCTGGCACTTATTGAGAACTGTGAGATCGAGTTTACCAAAGGTCTCAATGTGCTCACGGGGGAAACGGGCGCGGGAAAATCAATACTTCTCGGGTCTGTTATGCTTGCACTCGGACAGCGCGCCGAGGGTGACATTATCAGAAACGGAGCCGATGAGGCATTCGTGGAACTTGTTTTTTCGATGGACTCAAGATGTAAAGAGATCCTTGATGAACTTGACATCCCATCGGATGACGACGTTGTGATCATAAACCGTAAGATCACTCCGTCCAAGAGTACCTACCGTATCAACGGTGTTACCGTGATATCAAGGCAGGTCAAAGAGATCGCATCGGCACTTATCGACATTCACGGTCAGCACGAACATCAGTCTCTTCTTGATGCCGGAAGACAGCTTAAGATGCTGGATGCATACGGCGGAAATGCGATAGAAGAGGCTTTGGATAAAGTCAAAACGACCGCAGACGCTTACAAAGATGCCATGAACCGGCTAAAAGATGCCGAATCTATGGCAGAGGGCCGGGAACGGGCGATTTCGCTTTTGGAATATGAGGTCGGCGAGATCGACGAAGCGGACCTTAAGCCCGGCGAAGACGAAGAACTTGAGACTTCATATAAGAGGCTTTCGTCGGCCGAAAAGATAAGCGAGAATCTTTCCGAAGCCATGAATCTCATAAGTTCGGGATCCATGGAAGACGCAGGGGAGATGCTGTCAAGAGCGATCGCAGCAATGGAGCGGGTTACCGGTCTTGATGAGTCTGCGGAAGAATTGTTATGTAAACTTACCGAAGCCGAAGGACTTCTCGGTGACTTCTCGCTTGCGGCATCAAAATATTCGGACAGCCTTGAATATGATGAGGATCTCTTTGTGACCGTTGAAGAGCGCCTTAATAAGATCAATTATCTTAAGTCAAAGTTCGGCAGAACGATAGAAGATGTACTTAAATACCGTGATGATAAGGCAGCCGAGCTTGATAATTTAAGAAACCTCGACGAATATCGCGAAAAACTCAAGGAAGAATGTAAAAAGGCCGGAAGCGAATATGAAAAGGCCGCCGGCACACTTTCAAAGTTAAGGAGCGAGACCGCGCTTAAATTCACCGATGCCCTCACAAAAACACTTGAGGGACTTAACTTCTTAAACGTTAATTTCAGTGTCGGGATAGAAAGCGATGCAACCAGAGTTTCCGCCAACGGATTCGATGATATTGAATTTATGAT
Organism: uncultured Lachnospiraceae bacterium; assembly: GCA_902772805.1. Lineage (GTDB taxonomy): Bacteria > Bacillota > Clostridia > Lachnospirales > Lachnospiraceae > UBA1258. The sequence continues at coordinate 1,726 of CACYCC010000296.1, forward strand.
ATCAACAAATGTCGGGGAACCCGTAAAGCCGGTAAGAAATGTGGCATCGGGCGGTGAACTTTCCCGTATCATGCTGGGTATCAAGACGATCCTTGCCGACAAAGACGAGATAGATTCACTTATATTTGATGAGATAGATACCGGAATAAGCGGCGTTACCGCAAGAGAAGTTGGAAAGAGACTTTTCGAGCTTTCCTCAAAGCATCAGGTTATCTTAATAACCCATCTTGCCCAGATAGCTGCTTTTGCAAATACACATTTTGTGATCGACAAAAAGGCCGAAGCCGGTAAGACAAAGACGGATATTACTATGATCGAAGGCGAGGCAAGAGTAAGCGAGATCGCAAGGTTACTCGGCGGTGACAGTACAAGTGCCGCTGCGATCACCAACGCGCGGGAACTTATTGAGTCGCTTGGAAACGGATGACTGAAGATACCGGACCGGGTGTTGTATCCGAACAGATGCCGGAGACGTTTGGTTTACATAAAGTAATTAGCAGGAATTGATAATGAGTGAAACGAGTGCAGAAAATATCGCAAACAGAAGAGGATTTGTTTTTTTTCTCATTTCCTTAATCGTTTACGCAGGTGTTTGCGGTTATCTTTATTATAATCAGCTCCTTAATCCCGTGACCGGGATGTTTGAAGCGGATACTCCGGTACACGTCAGCATGGCTGTTAATGACGGGTTTTGTTACAGCCTGCTTTCATACGTTTATGTGCTGTGCGCAAAGGTTTCTTTTGGCAATATACTGATAGCTTCGATGCTTGCGTTGTTCACTGCGGGAGCGGTTTACATAACATATATTATGCTTGATAAGGCAACGCTCCTTGCGGGCTTTGGATTAAGCGACGGATTGCTGTTTGTAAGTGCGTATCTTCTTAATTTTGTGATGGCTTTTTATGTAAGTGCCGTCAATCCGCAGCATTACATAGGTTATCAGAGCGCAAATATGTGGCATAACTCTACATATATCGGAATGCGGTTTTTCGCGATCGCCGTATTATGCATATATGCGGATATTTACCGCGAGGAAAAGCCCCGCATCAAGGATCTGATCGTTTTTGCAGTCCTGTTTGCGGTCTCGACACTTATAAAACCAAGCTTTACGATAGTGTTCGGGCCCGTGTTTGTTATGGAACTTTTATACGATTTCCTGGCAAAGAAGCATAAGTTCACGCATGTTCTTTTTAAAGGACTTGCAGCCGTGCCTGCGCTTATTTCGATGTTTGCGGTAAGCACGGTGATGTTCGGGGGCGAGACGGGAAACGGCTATGCGATAAGACCGTTTTACGAATTGAGCCGTCGGGGAACACATCCCAAGGTTACGCTCGTTTTGTCGATACTGTTTCCGCTTGCGGTGTTTATGCTCCATATAAAGGATTTTTATAAGGACAGGATATATTCTTTTTCCCTTTTGATGTGGCTGGTGGGATTCCTGGAAGTTTTCCTGATGGCAGAGACAGGGGACAGGAGCGGTGACGGCAACTTTTTCTGGGGGTATTCGATCGCGCTTTTTGTCGCATTTGCGGGAGCTCTGTACATGATCTTTAAAGATCTTTTTGCAAACGCTATGCTGCCCGGTAAGGTTGCGATCGCAGTGAGGGCGTTGCTACTTGGAATCTTTGCCTGGCACGCGATCGGGGGAATATGGTATTTTACGCTGTTACTGACGGGTGTCACATATTTCGTGTGACGGGATGTGGCCCAAAG
>CACYCC010000297.1 GCA_902772805.1 uncultured Lachnospiraceae bacterium
ACTTAAAGGTAATACTGTTGCAAAGGGTATCAGACTTATAGTTATCCCCGCAACACAGGATATTTATCTTAAGGCTATGGAAGAAGGATGGCTTAAGATATTCATAGAAGCCGTCGGCGTTGTATCGACTCCCACATGCGGACCGTGTTTAGGCGGATATATGGGCGTTCTTGCCAAAGGAGAGAGATGTGTATCCACGACGAACCGTAACTTTGTGGGACGTATGGGAGATGTGACAAGCGAGATCTATCTTGCAAGCCCCGCTGTTGCGGCAGAAAGTGCGATCAAGGGTTACATTGCGGCCCCCAAGGACTGAAGTGATAAATAGTGATCGTGATCCTAGCTATATATATGATTGTGCAGACAAAAGGGCTGCACGGAACGGAGAAAACATGAAAGCGTGCGGAAAAGTTTTTAAATACGGCGACAATGTTGACACAGATGTCATAATACCCGCAAGATACCTTAATTCATCGGATCCGGCCGAACTTGCCACACATTGTATGGAAGATATCGACAAGGATTTTGTCAAGAACGTAAATAAGGGTGATATCATTGTAGCCACCAAGAATTTCGGCTGCGGTTCTTCCAGAGAACATGCTCCGATAGCTATCAAGGCAAGTGGGGTAAGCTGCGTCATAGCCGAGACTTTTGCAAGGATATTCTTCAGAAATTCAATAAATATCGGACTTCCCATCATGGAATGCAAAGAAGCTTCCGAAGCGATCAATAACGGGGATGAAGTCGAAGTCGATTTTGACAACGGTGTCATTTATGATAAAACAACGGGACAATCCTTTAAGGGACAGCCTTTCCCCGAGTTTATGCAAAAGATCATCAACGCCGAAGGCCTGATGAATTATATTAAAAAATAAAGAGAGGATCATTTTATAACCACTCTAAGTATACAGTGGAATGGAGGAAATTGTTTTTATGAAAAAGTTATTATCATTAATATCAGCGGGCATTCTTGTAATGTCTTTAGCCGCATGTTCGGATATTTCTGTAACCGAATCGGTTCGCGAAGAACCCCCGACGGTTGACCCGGGCAAACAGATCGAAGTGATCGATGTTACCAAAGATATGGAACCGTTTACCGGTTTCTGGCAGAACGACGATCTCGGAATATGGATCCAGATCACCGAAGACGGCACATTTGCAGCATTCGATCAGTTTAATGCGATCGTTGCACAGGGCGATGTACAGGTAGCGGACGGTACTGCGGTGCTTAACGATGTTAACGGCGACAAATACATGGAACTGGATCTGTCCGTAAGCGGCGATCTTCTTAAAAGGGACGATCTTACCGTATTTGTTCCCGCAACAAGCGAACCCCATATGATCGAGAGCGAAAATGTTCCCGAAGGTCTGTATGACGATTTTATCTCTATCGCTAAAGGTGCAGATGCCAAGGAATGGGACGGATTCACTCTTGTCGATCTTGACGGTGACGGTGTTCCCGAACTTGTTGCAACATGTACCAACGAAGAAAATGAGGCTATCCGGATGTGGGGACTTCAGCCCTATATGATCGTTTTCTACAATGAAGCCGGTAATGAAGTATTCAGTGAAGATCTTAAGGATGGCGTAGCTTCGGCAGGAGGATATCGCGGAACGCTTTATTACATAGACGGAACCCGCATGGTATATGATAAAGCCGTATACGCGCCCGCCGGCGCACCGAGTGATTATTTCTATCAATTGTCTAACGGTGTTCAAAAGTTATATGCAAGCGGAGATTTTCAGGTTGATAACGAGTCTCTTCCCGCAGAAGGCGAATATGACGTTCTTGAATACGGAAAATGGACCTGGAACGGCGAAGAGGTTTCCCGGGAAGATTACGAGAAAAATATTTCGGATATCATCGATAATAAGGATCTTATCGAGCTTGCCGCACTTGATTACGCAGACGCAGATGCATTTGCGGCGCAATACGGCAATTAAAGGACTGTATTTATAAAAGATCACATCAGCCGAAAACATGGCTGAGTAAAATTAAGAATAAATAAGGGACGTAGTGAGAATTATCTCATTTACGTCCCTTTTTATCATGCAAAGATCGGTTGCCGGGAAAAACCCTTGACTGTATTATCAGCCCTGGAAAATGTCCTGAAAATAACCCGAACGTGATGTGGGTTCACCGCCGTCATTAAGATGTCTTGTATCTCCGAGAGACTGGATCCTGAAATTAAGTATCCCGGGGGTTAATTCTTCGGCGCCGACTATCGTAACGGAAGTGGTAGCCACAAAAAACGTATGCCACATAAACGTAGGCGACATCCCCAGTAACTTAGATATCAGCACGAATGACACACCGAGATGGCAAAAGAAAACGAGAGTCGAATCATCACCCGGTTTATCGGTGTAATATACGTTTTCTTTTTCATGGATACCGTACTCGGCGAGGAGTTTGGTAAATTCGCCTGTGATGTGATCGTATTCTTCTTTAACACCGCTTTCACGGTACAGATCCGCGTTTCCCCAATTGTCTTTATCAAAGTATTCGGGGTGTTTGCGCCAGTAATCGGGAAGAAGGTCCCATGCGACACGCATACGTGTATTGTCTCCGGGATGATATATCCTTACGGGAAATTCCTGAAGCCAGTCAAGAGTCGTCGGGGTTATGCCCAGGGGATTGAGACTGTATTTGGCCGTAAGCTGAGCGCGTCCTAAGGGAGATGCGTAGTAATGCGTGATGTTATCCCATGTTGCGACACGCTTTGCCAGCAGTTCTGCTTCGCGTTTACCCTTTTCGGTCAGGGAATCGTTTACGTAGTCGGGGTCTCCGTGTCTTATAAATATAAGTCTCATTTGATCACCTTTCATTTAGATCGCGGCACCGATCGGTTTTGAAAACGGGATTTTTCCGAAAGTTTCC
>CACYCC010000298.1 GCA_902772805.1 uncultured Lachnospiraceae bacterium
CCCTCTTGTTACACCTTCATCACAGATCGTTGGTACACAGGCTATCTTCAACGTCCTCATGGGCGAGAGATACAAGATGGCTACAGGTGAGTTCAAGGATCTCTTAAGAGGTAACTACGGACAGACCGTTAAGCCCATGAATCAGGAAGTTATTGACAAGGTTATCCCCGGCGAGAAGCGTTCTACCGCCCGTTCCGCTGAGGCTACAGGACATGACAAGCCCGAGCTTGAAAGTATCGAAGCAGAAATGAAGCAGTACAAGCAGCAGGACGAAGACGTATTGTCATATGCGCTCTTCCCTCAGGTTGCTACAGAGTTCTTCAAGTATCGTGAAGCTCAGCAGACCAAGGTTGACACCACGATTGCAGATACCAAGAACGGAGCATATCCCGTATAACAGATGCGTCCGCATCATGATAATGAGATCAAAACACTCGGGTTGTTCGCAGCCCGGGTGTTTTTTTGCTTTATTTTTTTGTGATTTGATGTGATAATTTATTTATAAGGGAATTCTTACAGATATTTCCCGGAATGTGTCGATCACTATATTTGTGAAGGAAGAGGGCGCAATGGTAAAAGTAGTAAATGTAAATAAGATAGAAGATGTTCTGGAACTCTTTACACAGCAGGAATACCGAGAAGATCTTGACCGTAACAGAAGCTGGTTTCTGTACAGGGGAATGACCAATCTTAAGTTTAAACTTACTACGAGCCTTGACAGAAACTGTAAGGATCATAAAAAGGAACTTGAGCCCTGTATTCTGATGAACTTTACAAAGTACGGCGCGCTGGAAGACCCTACGATCGAAAAGTCGATCTGGAGACAGATGTTCATGGGTCAGCACCACGGCTTACCTACAAGGCTTATGGACTGGTCTCAGTCGCCTCTTGTGGCCCTTCACTTTGCGACAAGCGAGAATAACCTTGATAAGATGGATGCCCATGACTGTATGATCTGGCGTATCGATATGAAAGAGCTTCATAACCTTTTACCGGATAATTACAAGCATGAACTCGACAAACACCGTACATCGGTCTTTACTGTCAATATGCTTAACTCGATTGTTACAAGTGTTGAAAAATACGATGAGGACATGGCTGACAAGGCTATGGTTGTCATAGAGCCGCCTTCGATCGATCCGCGTATCGTGAACCAGTACTCGTTCTTTTCGATAGTTCCTCACGGAATAGAAGACCTCGAAGTATTCCTGGACAAATATACGGATAACACGATCAAATATGTCATCAGTAAAGACTTACGCTGGCGTATACGCGATATGCTCGACCAGCAGAATGTAAGCGAGCGAATGTTCTTCCCGGGCCTGGACGGCCTCTCAAGCTGGCTGGGACGACACTATTTTGTAAAAGACTGACAGACCCGGAACAAGAAAAAAGCCCGGCGCGGATGCGTCGGGCTTTGATAATGCGTTAAATTACTTTACGGTAACTTTGGTGATGTGAGGGTTGGGTCCTTCGTACCAGTAGAGATAACCTTCAACGTCACATACCTGACCTTCGGTAAGAGAACCTACAAGGTTGTAGAAGTCAGCGTCGCTTCCGTTTAAGTAGTACTCAAGGCAGAATGCATATTCCTGACCGTCTTTTGTGAAGTTTACATAGATGTCATCACCGGGCTCGCCGTTTTTGTAGCTTACTGCGGAAACGGTCATATCCTTGAAGGATACGAGCTGGTTCTGATAGTTCTTAAGTTCGTCTTTTCCGAGAGATGCGGTAACATCTTTTGCGGGAGCGATGTAGTTGCCGTCTTCGATCTCGAATGTAGCGCCTTCAGCAACTTCAACTTCGCCTGCCCACTCACTCTTGTAACCGGTTACTTTGATCTTGGTACCGGGAGTAAGTTTAGCTGCGTCAGCTTCCGAACAGTTCATGTTATAGAAGAAATAACCGCCGTCCTTGTCTGCTGCGTAAACAGTGATCTTGTTGTCCCACCATGACTGATGAGCCTGAACATATGCTTCAACAACAACTTCGCTGTCAAGAGCGGCTGCATCGTACTCGGCATAAGTCATAACGCCTGCTGATTTCTTGTCTGCGCTTCCACCGCAAGCTGCAAGTGAAAATACGAGTGAAAGAGCACATACTAAAGCTAAAACTTTTTTCATAATTTTCTCCTTCTTTGTATAATTGATTTTATACGCAGGTCAGGGCCCTCTCATTCGGCCCGACCCATATATCACAATATACCCACATCGATCATAAATCAATGTTTACATTGGATAAAATAACCAAAAAAACCGAGATTTTTTGTCTATTTTTTCTTTTTCCTCGAACTTATGAATCCGTAAAGATAATATGCGCCGAGCAGTATCCAGACGGTTATGAGCGTTACGATAAGTGCGATGCTTGCGCCGGGAAGCCTGCTTAATTCCTGCTTTTGTCCGTTGTTTCCGGCCATGCTCTTTTGATTTAAGTGATAAAGGGCGGCAGTGTCTTTAAAGAGCTTATCCATATATGCGGCGTCAACGGTTTCTTTGCGCCTCATTGACTTGGTGACGCTTTCGATAAGCTGTCCCGCGGCGTCACGCAAAGAAGCGGAGCCGTTGAATACAGGTGTTACAAACGTCTTGTCGGTATTGTTAAGCAAAAGTTCGGCTGCCTTTATCTTGATGTCGTAGTGATCGGGATCGTCGGGAGAGGCAAGCGAAAGATATTCTTTGTATTCATCACAGTTCTGAGCCTTCAATGTAACGGGCACATATCCTTCGGTCTCCGAATAAGACATCTGAACGTCATTGGTGAGCATGAACTGCATAAAGAGCCATGAAGCCAGCACTTCGCCGGGATCTTCTTTGTTGAAGATACACATCGAGGGGCCCTGCGAGATCATCTTGGGATCGTTTACGTCAAACTGGGGAATCGGATATACTTCGGTCTCGAATTCAACGACTTTGTCAAGGCTTATGTCGTGATGATTGGCATGCGTTCCCATCCAGGTGGCACCTGCGGTCGAATCGATCGCGAATATGCACTGTCCGGCGTTTAAGAAGTTGCCGGGATAGCTTGAGATCTTAAATGTGGAAAAAGAACCCGTACCGGCATGCTTGGAAACTTCAAACAAAATATCTTTGGTGGTATCGTTGAAAATCTCAATGTTTCCGTCGGGATCCGAATATCCGGCATCAAGCTGCTTGAGCATTGAGATCATCATATTATCGGTCGATTTGTAGATAAACGGTATCATGACGTTCTGGCCGTTTACCTTAAATGTACCGTCCGCGTTTTTGGCCATTGCGGCTTCGGAAACTTCCCACACAAAGTCCCATGTCATTATATCGGGTATTTCATAACCCATTGCTTCGACATATGTTTTGTTAACGTACAAAGCCTCGGTCGAACGCATGAAAGGAACGGCATAGTAATGTTCCCCGATCTTACATTCATCGATAAACTGGGGCACTATCTCGTCAAAAGAAGGCGCGTCGTACTTAATTTCACTTCCGTTAAGTCCGAACCGTGTATCGACAAACAGATCGTCAAGTTCCACTACCGTATTGGCTCCGGTCATGTATGTGGCGATATGATCGGGATAGGTTATGCAGACATTCGGTGTCGTGTTGGTGGATATATTGGTGATGACATCGTTGTAGATACGGCCGTAATCGGTGTAAAGGCGCATATTTACGGTAATGTTGGGGTAGAGCGCTTCAAAATCCGAAATGGCCTTTTTATATATGTCCACCTGGGTGAGGTTTGTATCGTTTTTGGCCCAGAATGAGATGTCATAGTGTTTGGTCTCGTCAAATTGTTCGGGTATTACAAAAGCATCGAGCCCTTTACGGCCGTGACATGCACACATCGAAAGCGTTGTCGTTATCAGTACAAACAAAAGAGTGATCTTTGCGATTTTTCTCATCCCTTTGTACCTCCTCTCGAAACTCCTTCCATTATCTTGTTGTGGAAGATAAGGAAAACGATTATAAGAGGAAGCGAGATCACGACAACGGCTGCCATCATGGCGGGAATGTTTTCACGTCCGAAGCCGTTTTCACGTATTTCCTGGATACCGTTTGATACCAGGAAATAGAATCTGTCATCGGTAATGAGTCTTGGCCATACATATGAATTCCAGCACTCGATGACTTTAAGTATCGTGATCGTGATGACCGTAGGCCTGCAAATGGGGATCATTACTTTAAAAAGATACTTGATGTCTGAAGTTCCGTCGACTTTGGCGGCTTTGTACAGCGAATCCGGGATCTGCTCAAAGTTTTCTTTTAACAGATATATATAGAATACCGATGCCACGGACGGAAGGATCAGTCCGATGTAGGTATTTCGCATGTTCAGATTTGTGATCGTAACAAAGTTTGTGATGATGACAAGTTCGTTGGGGATCATCATAAGCGACAAAAACAGAGCAAAGACTACGTTCTTGCCTTTAAAATCAAG
>CACYCC010000299.1 GCA_902772805.1 uncultured Lachnospiraceae bacterium
AACACCTAAAGATGTAAGGATAAGGCCCGATGAGATCAGTACAACGCACATAAGTGACGACCATCCTGCGATCGGAGTACCGACCGTAAATTTTTCAACGATGACTTCGATAAGAAGGGCAAGCGCCAGAATATCAAATATCACACCGGCCCATATCATACATTTGATGGGAAAGAAAGAAAAACTCATCATTGAGTCGAATACGAGCTTTATCTTTTTGGAAAGCGTCCAGCGTGACTTACCGACTTCACGGTTCTTACGGTGGAAGTAGATCTTGTCGGTCTTAAAGCCCGCCCAGAGTACCTGGAGGGTGAGCGACGAGTTCTTTTCATCAAGAAGCTGCAATACCTCTATCACCTGTCTGTCGATAAGGTAGCAGTCGCATCCGCCCTTGGGCATATTGCGGGTAATGGTATTACGCACGATCGCATAGTACATGTTGGCAAAGAATATCTTGATCTTGCTCTCGTCTCTGTCGGAACGGACCGCAAGCACGACTTTGTTGCCCTTCTTCCAGCTTTCGTACATCTCAAGTATTATGGATGAATCTTCCTGAAGATCGGCCTGTTTGGTAACCGCGCAATCACCGGTACACACGGAAAGGCCCGCCAAAAGAGCGGCATGCTCACCGAAATTTCTTGACAGCTTCACGCATACCACATTTTCATCCTGCGCTTTTATGTTATTCATGATCTCCCATGAATTATCGCCGGAACCGTCATCCACAAACACGATCTCATAATCGCCGATAACCGGAAGTATCTTTTCTTTCATATCCGCATACAGCATTTCGAGAGTGTCGGAATTGTAATATACGGGAACCACAATGGAAATCTTGCTCATCGGTCAAACTCCTGTAAACCTTATATCAAATCAAAAACTGTTACTCCTTATATCGCAATAGGCAAACTACGAAAAATCATTGAGTGTTGTAATAACATAATCCTGCTCTTCACGTGTCAGCCCGTTGAACATCGGGATAGACAGTACCTCATCGGCAAACTGCTCGGTGATCGGAAAATCACCCTTTTTGTGACCGAGACACTCATAGCACTCCGAAAGATGAGGCGGTATCGGATAATGAATTATGGTCGAGATCTCATGCTCATTCAGATAATCTATAAGCCGCTGTCTGTCCCTGCATCTTATAACGAACTGATGCCATACGCAGTTTGCGTTTTCACGCTCCGGCGGAAGCGTAAATAAAGGATTGTTAAGGCGCTTTTTGTATTCTGCCGCGATCGCTTCGCGTTCTTTTGTAAGCTCATCTATATGACTTAAGCGTACCCGTAAAAGGCCTGCCTGAAGCTCATCAAGCCTTGAATTGATGCCTACTTCCTTGAAGTAATATCTTACTTCGCTTCCGTAGTTTCTAAGCATCCTTATCTTTCTTGCTATCTCTTCGTCATCCGTTACGAGCGCCCCCGCATCGCCGAATGCACCCACGTTTTTAGAAGGGTAAAAAGAAAAGCATCCGATGTCGCCGAAAGATCCCGTCATTTTTCCTTTATAGCATGCTCCGTGGCTCTGGGCACAATCCTCAATAAGTCTAAGACCGTGCTTTTTGCAAACCGCACATACGGTATCCATATCGGCCGGCTCGCCGTAGAGATGTACAACCATTATGGCCTTTGTTTTATCGGTGATGGCAGCTTCAAGTCTGGATGCATCGATCGAATGGTATTCGTCGGGTTCAATAAATATAGGAGTCGCTCCGTTCATGGTGATCCCCATGACACTGGCGATATAGGTGTTTCCCTGTACCAGCACTTCGTCACCCTTGTCGATCCCGAGTGCCCGTACGCCGAGAGAAAGAGCGTCAAGTCCGGATGCAAGACCTACACAGTACTTTGTACCCGTATATTCGGCAAATTCCTGTTCAAAAGCCTTAACTTCATTACCGAGTATGTACCAGCCCGAACGAAGTACTTCAAGCGCTTTTTGTTCAAACTCATCCTGATATTTAAAAAATCCTCTGTCGAGGCGGTTGGTTGCAACTTTCATGGCTGTCTCCCGTATTCTCCTATTCTGTGACACGAGCACGCATCACAGAGGGGTTTAAAAAAGTGGCAGGTCAAAGCCTGCCACTTGATAATACACTTTATTGCGCCAAAAGTAAACTTCTTATGCTTTCGGAAGTGTCCTGTTGGAAACGATGTTCTTCATGACTACCAAGAATACGATGGTAAGTGCAATACCGATCGGGATCGAAAGCCATGTGAATCCGCCAAGGTTGAAAAGTCCTGCCAGCAGATAAGTCACAAACGAGATCGCCGCTACAGAGATCGCATAAGGAAGCTGAGTCGATACGTGGTCCAAATGGTTACAATGTGCACCGGCCGAGGACATGATCGTCGTATCGGAAATGGGTGAGCAGTGGTCACCGCAGACAGCACCTGCAAGACATGCGGAAATGCCTACAAAGAACAGTCCCGAAGTCTCAGGGAATATAGCGGATACGATGGGGATAAGAATACCGAATGTACCCCATGAAGTACCGGTGGCGAATGCTATAATACATGCCACTACGAATACTATTGCGGGCAGTGCCCACTGAAGTCCGGTAGCCTTGGCCATGATGGTCTCTACAAACGTTTTTGCATCAAGAGTGCCTGTCATGTTCTTTAAAGATGTTGCAAGAGTAAGGATCGTGATGGCGGGTACCATTGCAACAAATCCCTTGGGAATACATTCCATTGCGTCTTCAAACGAAACTACCTTGCGGATCACAAGATAAAGGATTATGAGTACCAGTGCCAGAATACTTCCCCAGGGAAGACCTACATATGCATCGGTCTCCGAGAATGCATCGATAATGGACCCCGAACCACCGAGAGAATCATAACCGTTCTTAAGAAGTCCCCATACACAGAAGGCTATCAGCAGTATGATGGGAATGATAAGATCGTAGAGTTTACCCTTGGGTTCTTCGGCGGGACCTTCGTCTTTTAACTTCATTTCCTGCTTTTCATCGTTAAGTGCAACATCGAGTATTCCGAGGTCGCCATCCACATTGGCCTTGATCTCAAAATCAGCCATTTTGCCGTAATCGTAACCTAAGACCGCTATCGTGATCACGAAAACAAGTGTAAGTATCGAATAGAAGTTATAAGGTATCGCACGGATGAAAAGTTCGATTCCCGAATAGCTTTCGCTTTCTACACAGCCCGATACCGCTGCCGCCCATGAAGATACGGGTGCGATCATACATACGGGAGCCGCTGTGGCATCGATGATGTATGCAAGCTTTACACGTGAAATCTTTTTGGAATCCGTAACGGGTGCCATAACGGAACCAACCGTCAAGCAGTTGAAATAGTCATCTATAAAGATCAGTACACCGAGTGCGAATGTTGCAAGCATGGCGCCGGTCTTTGTCTTGATATGAGTCTGTGCCCATTTACCGAAAGCACGGGATGCGCCTGACTTATTGACAAGTGCGACCACGATCCCCAGAAATACCAGGAACAAAAGTATACCCGCATTGTCCGCAACCGCAGCGGTCAGAGCATCGACCGTAAGCGTATCGACGGTTCCCATAAAATTACACTCGGCAACCATGATCGCGCCCAGCACTACTCCCACAAAGAGTGAAGAATATGCTTCTTTGGTGATAAGTGCGAGCACTATCGCAACAAGCGGCGGTACGAGTGCCCAGAACGTTCCTGTAAAGGTTGCGCCGGCTTTATGTGCGATCACCGTCGCTGCTACCATCACTACAAACAATATCGCAGCGATGAGTACTGATTTCTTTTTCATAATTGTCTCCATTCCGTGCAAAAGCACATGTGTGTTTTGAAGAAAAGCATTTGATCTCTGCACCAGATTACTTATTTAAGAATAGACAAAAAGCCCCCGAATGTCAACGCATTACTGCGATAAAGAATTAACGCAGAAACGCATTGTGTCGGGGGCTTGATCAATTTGGCTTATTACTTGTTTTCTTCTTTGACCTGCTCTTCGCGGATCTCTTTCGTCTCGATCTCTTTTACGATCTTGGCGATGAAATCATCAAGCGGCATCTGGCCTTCGTTGCCTGCGAATCTTGATGAAACCGCAACAAGGTCGCCGGCTTCTTCCTGCTCGCCGACTACAACCCAGTAGGGAAGTCTGTCAAGACGTGCCTCACGGATCTTGTAACCGATCTTTTCGGAACGGTTGTCGACCGTTGCATCAACCTTGGCTGCCTTAAGAGCTTTGCGGACTTTCTCGGCATAATCCGCATACTTTTCGGATATCGGAAGAACTCTTACCTGCTCGGCGCACATCCACGTAGGGAACTTGCCGGCATAGTGCTCTATGAGCCATGCAAGCGTTCTTTCGTAACATCCCATACTCGTTCTGTGAATGATCCAGGGACGTACTTTCTCGCCGTTTTCATTGATATACGTCATACCGAACTTTTCGGCCGATGAGCAGTCAAGCTGGATCGTAACCATCGTATCTTCCTTGCCGTATACGTTCTTGGCCTGAATATCGATCTTGGGACCGTAGAAGGCTGCTTCTCCGTCGGCTTCCGTGAATTTGATGCCGTTTTTGTTCATGACATCTCTTAAATACTGTTGCGTTGAGTTCCAGTACTCCTCATCGCCTTCATATTTTGCCTTGTTATTGGGATCCCACTTGGATAGTCTGTACGTAACGTCTCCGTCGATACCGAGCGTCTTCATAACATAATGACAAAGATCGACACATCTCGTAAGTTCTTCCTCGGCCTGCTCGGGCGTAAGGATTATATGAGCTTCCGTGATCGTGAACTGCCTTACTCTCGTAAGACCGTGCATCTCACCCGAATCTTCGTTTCTGAAAAGCGTACTCGTCTCGCTCATTCTGTAAGGAAGATCCCTGTACGAATGCTGCTCGTTCATATATACATAGTACTGGAACGGACACGTCATGGGACGGAGCGCCATTACTTCCTTGCCCTCTCCCTCGTCCTTGTTAAGGATGAACATTCCGTCCATATAGTGATCCCAGTGACCTGAGATCTTGTAAAGATCGGATTTTGCCATAAGGGGCGTACGCGTACGCACATATCCCCACTCATTATCCTCAAGGTCCTCGATCCAGCGTTGCAACTTCATGATCATCTTCGTACCCTTGGGCGTGAAGAGCGGAAGTCCCTGACCGATAACATCAGCCGTAAGGAACAGTTTCATGTCACGGCCCAGTTTATTGTGATCGCGCATCTTGGCTTCTTCGAGTTTTTTGAGGTACTCCTCAAGTTCTTCTTTTTTAAAGAATGCGGAACCGTAGATCCTCTGAAGTCTGTCGCGGTTTGAATCGCCTCTCCAGTAAGCCATCGATGAGGACGTGAGCTTAAATGCCTTGATCTGCTTGACACTCATAAGATGAGGGCCTGCGCACAGATCCACAAATCCTCCCTGGTCGTAAAAAGAAATCTCGGCGCCTTCGGGAAGATCGTTTATAAGTTCAACTTTGAAAGGCTCGTTTCTTTCCTGCATGAACTTAACCGCTTCTTCTCTTGAAAGCGTAAATCTCGTGATCTCGTGACCTTCCTTGACGATCTTCTTCATCTCTGCTTCAAGCGCATCAAGGTCTTCTCTTGAAAAAGGATCCGTTAAGAAATCGTAATAAAAGCCGTCTTCAACGCTCGGTCCGATGGTAACTTTTGCATCGGGACGCAGTCTCTTTACCGCTTCGGCCAGCACGTGTGACGTGGTATGCCTTAAAACGGGAAGAGCGGCTTCGTCTCTTTCGGTAATGATGTTAAGCGATGAATCTTCGCTTATAACGGTACGAAGGTCAACAACCTCACCGTTCACTTCTCCGGCACATGCAACTCTTGCAAGTCCTTCACTGATGTCTTTTGCAATGTCGTAAACGCTCATTGCGGATGCGTATTCCTTAAAGGAACCGTCTTTTAACGTGATCTTCATATCACACCTCCTATGATCGAAAGTCTCGGCCGCGCGATCATTACGCTTCGACGCAGCAAATTTTCTTTTGCCCGCGGGATAATGAAAAAACCCTTACACAACATATGTTGTATAAGGGTGCTATGCACGGTTCCACCTTAACTTTCACTCATTTGCCTCTAACGCGGGATACGTCACGGAATACTTGATTTCCTCCGTGCAACTCAGGAATGGTACCGATCGGGCTTTCATAAAGGGGCTTTCAGCTCATCCGCACATTTCGCGGAGGTCCCTCTCTCTGATAATCCGGCTTCCGACGGCGTGTTTCCGTCACAGTCTTTATCACTATAGGTAATTAACGAAGATAAGCCTTCGTTTGACATTAATTTAGTAAATAAAGCAAGAAATGTCAACATTAAAACTTACAAAATCGTAAGAAATTTGTAAGGTGACAAAATGGAACGCATACTTGAGGGTTGATATTATGAGTACAACAAAACAAACACACAAAACAAAGGAGAACAAAATCATGAAAAAAGGAACACTTATCGCACTCTACATCATTCTTGCACTTACTCTTTTAGGAGAAGGAATTTCGATCGTTCAGCACTTCACCAAAGGTCTTCCGATCGACTGGGCCGGCTTCGGAGTTGTATGCGCCGCTCTCACATGCGCATTCGCCTGTGTAGAAACCAAGAGCAAAAAGAATGTCGAAGAAAAATAATCTGTCTACTGCGGCATAAGCCACGTACACGGAAGCATCGTCTCGTAATCAAGTGCGAAATACATGCCTTTAAAATAAGCTATTCCCGCCACGAGATGTGTAAGAAAAAGAATGCAGCCCACCACCGTGAGAAGGTCCGCTTTCTTTTTCTTAAGTATATGCTCCAAAAGCTTTATGACAGTAACAAGTCCGAAAAAGAAAATACCGTGCATATAGCCCCAGCAGAAGTTGAAATCAACGGATCTGGGGCCTTTTTCGTATAAAAGGCCGGCTTCGAGAACCGATACGACAAACAAAATGACCGTAAACCTGTAAAGCGTGTCTTTTTTAATATCCCTGATAAACCATATAAAGCACACAAGCGACATCGCATTCGCATAAAAGATCGCGGCAGGCACGTTTTCGGCATAGATTTTCCAGATACCAAAAAAGTTAAATCCTATTCCGTGTTCACCTGAAGTGTTTCCGTCTCCGAACACCATGAAAAACTGATAGAACATATCAATAAACGTCGGTATAAAACAAAGTGTAAGAAGCATAGTGTTTTTAAAGTTTTTAAATCCCGACGCAAAAAGCCTGAAGGCCATGATAAGTCCGGCTCCCGATACAAGAAGCAGCGTAAAACTCGGCTTGGCCATCGTTGTCAAAAGAAGGCTTATGCCAAAGACAATCGCATCCTTAAGATCAATTTTCTTTTCATACGACCCCAACAGATCTGCAAAAGAAAAGAACGAAACGATCGCAAACGGTCTTGTGGCTATATAGGTAGCGTTGTGCCAGGGATTCCCCGTAAAAGTTCCCCTGAAGGCCTGATATTTAAACGGAAGCGTTATTTTCCCGAATCGGGGGAGCCACCACATGGAAAGCAAAAAACAGGAAACCGTCAGCACGGAAACGATCATATGAACATACCATTTGTCGTTTTCGGGATGCTCCCGGCATATGAGTTTTTCAAAATAATACTTGGTAAAGATAAGCGCAAAGGCATTTAAGATCGTAACAACCCATGTGATCGCACGGTCGATCGTGAATACCTTCATAAACATCCTCACAATGCCGAAAAACAGCGGATAAGAGATGATATATCCCGAATCGGCCCCGTAAAGAGCATAATCCATATATGCCCCGATGTCCGAACGGTATCCCTCATAAGGGTTTTCGGCATAGACGGTCTGACAGAATACAAGCTGCCACAAAAAATAAGAAAACAGTATCGTCAGCACCAAAAAGAACCCGGCATCCGCAAGCTTTGCCGGGTTTATGTTTCCGCGTAAATTAGATCTTTTACCGTTATTGCCGATGTTCATGAAATGATCCCCGCTGATGCCGCGATATACTCGCAAAGCCAGAAAATGCCGCGAAGCCATACAAGAACCGAGGCCCCGTAAAGCCAGGGCTTTAATTCCCGATGATCCCCGATCATCCTGAATATATATGATACCGACACTACCATAAACAGCACCATCGTTCCGAAAGTGGCCCTGTCGGGATAGTGGGGTGAGAGTACCATCGCTCCCCATGAAACCACTGCCGCGGCAAGTATCACGATCGTCTTAATATCCCATTTATTCTTAAGGACCGGGTAAAAGATGATCGCAAGAAGGAGCGTAAATATGATAACGGGATACAGAAAATCTATACCCGCACGTGACTCCGAATAAAATCTTAAAAACAGTTTCCACAAAAAGCCTTTATCCGTATCAACTTCCGCACTTCTTACAAAATTGCCGGGCGCAAGTATGCAGGCCGCCGACCCGAGAAGCGAAAACAGGCTTCCAAGGATCATCCAGATCTTTACGGGCATTTTCTTTTTACGAAGATAGATGATGGTAAATACCGAAATAAGCCATGCGGTGGGGCCCATGTTTTCGTTGCTCCAGCCCGTGATAACGGCAAGAGGCACTATCCAGACCGCTATACCCTTTAAAGCGGGTGCGGGTGAGTCGTCAAGTTCACGCACATAGCACCATATGAAAATAAGGATAAACGAAGTGATGTAAAGATAATTGGCGCTCCCGGACTGCCAGTACATGCTCATGAGCCAGTTGGCGTTAAGACCGTGAAGCATGCCCGAGATCGCCGCAAGCCAGAAGATCTTTGAACCGGCATCGAGCTTAACGCCGGAAAGGTTAAGCGCAAAGATCACAATAACGGTCGAAAGCAGATAAGTCATCACGACATTTAAAATATCTGCAATTGTCGAACCGCCCAAAAGCACGAACTGAAGGATCGTGTGCGTGATGCTCCTGCCGCCCCAGTTAAGATAGTGCCAGACCTGGCTTTCCCAGATATCCTTAACTCCTTTTAACGGTCCGTCGGTCGCGATGTTGGTGCCGTACCACAGATCGTCGGTCATGAAAGGAGCGCGGATATGCGCAAGATATATGATCGCGATCGATACAATGAGCATAAGTACCGAAAGAACAACTGCTACAGTCGATCTTTCACGCAAAAATGCGGTATTATTTTCGTTAAGATCTTTTTTAGTCTCCATACAGAAAATAGTACCGCATTATTCGTTATTTTGCCATACTTAATTATTTACCGTTTTGTTGTCGGGACCGCGTCCGCCATTTAACGGATTTCGACTGCGTAACCGTTATATTTTCACTGACAGTTTTTTAACGCCGTTCCATGAAAGTAAGGCTAACAGCAAATAGAATGCCGCCATGATCACCATTACAAGCGGAAGAACTTTGAATATTATTCCAAGCGCCACAAGACCGCCGCCTATAAACATCGTGCCGAACATATTGGGAAGAAGATATGCAGTTACCGCCCTTCCCTGCTTGATGACCTGGATCTCATTGTCCCAGTCAAGCTGCATGTGTTTGGCACCGCACCGCATGCCGTATATAGTCGAGAAAAGCGTTGTCGATATCACAAACAGCAGCCCCGCTGCCAGTTCAAATACCGATGCCTTAAGGGATATGCAGCTCATAAGAAACGCAAACAGTGAAACCGGCAGAAACAGGAGTATGTTAAAGAGCATCTTTCCTTTAAATACCGACATCATATCAAACGGAAGCGACTTGATGATCCAGTAGTTCTTACCTTCAAGCGACATCGAACATGCCGTCGAAGACACCATTCCCGTAAAAAAGTATATAAATACGGGAACGATGAGAACGGGCGAAAAAGCCTTAATATCAACCGGTGTGCCCGCCATTGAGGTTATCAGCGAATTTACGTCGATAAACGGTATGATAAGTCCGAATATAGCAGTCATGACAGCGCCCATTCCGACATTTGTCGAATAGGCAACGGAACCCGTGAATCTCTTGAATTCCTTGAAAGCGATGCTCTTAATCTGTGAACGGGCTTTGAAATCCTTGTCCTTGACCTTCTCGTGAACGGAATATGTTGCGCTTAATTTTGAGTTTATGCCTTTGTAAAACTTTGCAAAGATCATAAACAGAATTTCATAAGCGAGTATCGATATTCCCACCAGCAACAGGATCGATGATACGGAATTTTTGTTGATCGCATCCGAAAACCATTTTGCCGTCGGTATGAATTTACCGATCCCCGAAAAGATATCGGCAGATTTATTAAGAACTTCCTCGACCTTATCGTTCTCGATCATGTCCTCGATAAAAAATCTTAAAAAGAAGATCGGGATCACGAATACGAAAGTAAGTATCGTAAGCACCAGGTTTTTGTGCTTAAATCCGGCTCCGAGCGCTGCTATGAGCGCACTCACACCGACTGCGATGATCATGGGAATGATCGGAAGAAAGAACGAAAGCACTATCCATAAAACATAAGTGACAGCTCCCGGTCTTACACCGATCGCATAGCCGATAAGTGCCGCCACCGACACTATAACCGTCCACGGAAGACTGTTTATATACATAAAAAGAAAACGGTTCGACACAACAGCCTTTGTCTTAAAAGGCATGGACATCAGCATATCGTATTCTTTGTACCCAAACAGCATGCCGTGAGCTTTGAGAAGCGTGAATATCAGTGATACCGCCGCTATAACGATCGCAGGTATCGCAGGTACCGCTTCAGCCATTCCGAAAATAGCCATTCCGGCGCATGTAGCCGCCACATATGCTCCAAGCAGCAGGTAAAGAAACGAAAAGCCTATGAGATTACCCCATGCCAGGCCGCGCTTTTTCTTGTCATCGCTGTGTTTTATAATATTTATGTTGCTTGCGGATACAAGCATAGTCTTAAGAAGCAGCATCTGATCATTCATCTTTTACAGCCTCCAGGAACACTTCTTCAAGCGACTTGTCGCCGATCAGCTCTTCCATCGTTCCGTTCGCGATGATACGTCCTTTCTTGATGATGGCTATCCTGTTGCAAAGTCTTTCAGCCACATCAAGCACGTGTGTTGAAAAGAAAACGGCCGACCCGTTTTTACACATCTCATGCATGATCTCTTTTAAGGTAAAAGAAGCCTTGGGATCGAGTCCCACAAACGGCTCATCCATTACAAGAAGCTTGGGATCGTGAATAAGCGCACCGATTATGGCAACTTTCTGTTTCATGCCGTGTGAATATGAAGAAATGAGATTTTTAAGTGCATCTTCTATCTCAAAACGTTTGGCATAATCGTTTATCCGCTTTTCCCGCTCCTCGCGGCTGATACCAAATGCGTCGGCCACGAAATTAAGATACTGTATCCCGGTCAGATTGTCGTAAAGGTCGGGGTTGTCGGGAATGTATGCGGTGATCTTTTTGCATTCAAGCGGATCGGTCTTGACATTGTGACCGTCGATCTCAATAGTTCCTTCGTCAAAA
>CACYCC010000300.1 GCA_902772805.1 uncultured Lachnospiraceae bacterium
CTGAAGCAGATCTTTACGCAAAGACTCAGGAAGCCGAAGGTATCCGTGCCGTAGGTGAAGCCGAAGCGAAGGCTATCGAAGCCAAGGGTATCGCTGAGGCCGAAGCTCTTGAAAAGAAAGCGGAAGCCATGAAGAAATACGGACAGGCCGCAATGATCGAAATGATCGTAAAGGCTCTTCCCGATATGGCGAGCGCTATCGCAAAGCCTCTTGAGAACATCGAAAAAGTTACGATCTTCGATGGCGGTAACGGTGAAGGCGGTGTCGGAAGCGTAGGTTCATACGTTCCCAATGTACTTGCCAAGACCATGGAAACCGTCAAGGAAGTTACCGGACTTGATATCGTGGACATCATGAAGGCTCAGACCTATGATGCCAAGGTTACCAGAAACATCAACATCTCAGGCATCAACGAGGATGCAGCCGATACCTCCAAGGCAGTGGCAACACAGGCCGCGGTAAAAGTTGCAACCGAAGATAACACGGAATCGTAAACCGGCTAAGCCGGGTACGGCACCAACTAAGTAATAACGCACGGCGTGATCGTCACGTCGGCTTGCACCGCCACTTATCGTGGCGGTGCTTTTTTGTGCAATTTTGAGAAAAAACCCGATAAAATACGCAGATGTTATCCGCAAATTAACTTTATTAATCGACTATAAAGGAGTAAAATGTATAAATATAAATCATAAAGCCAACAGCGTATATTTACGCATGGAGAGACACAGCCAATGAGTAAAAAGAAAAAGACAGTAAGCATGGTGGTTTTTGCCGTGATACTTGTCGGGCTGCTCGTGGGGATAATACTTACAAAACCACATCACGAGGAACCGATAAGGGAAGTCATGAAAGATGCCGTGCTTCATGAATCGGCCAAGGTGGATCTTTTCGGTCTGGCCACGGTCAATCCCGGTCTTATAAGTGCTTATACGGTCACCGCGGTGTTCTTTATATTCGCACTTATAGTAAGGATCTTCGTGATCCCCAGATTTAAGATAATGCCGGGTAAATTCCAGATGCTTCTTGAAAAGGCGGTCGGAATGTTTGAAGACCTGGCGGTTTCCAACAGCCCGCACAGGAACAAGTTCCTGGGGGCATATGTATTCACCGCGGGAGCATACATCTTCATAGGTACCGTTTTTGAACTGTTCGGATTTCAGGTACCGACCACCACGGGCGGAGTGATAGCGCTTCCCGCACCGCTTGCGGATATCAACGGTGCGATCTCGATGGGCGTCATGTCATATTCCGTTATAATGTCGGGAGGTATCGCGGGCAACAAGGGAAAGGGAATACTGCTTACTTTAAAGGATTTCTCGCTTCCCATCTCGATGAGTTTCCGATTGTTCGGAGCACTCTTAAGCGGAGCTCTTGTAACGGAACTGGTGTATTACTACATGGCCGTAAGCTTTGTTATACCGGTATTCGTGGGAGTGATGTTCACAATGCTCCATGCACTCATACAGGCTTACGTACTTACGATGTTAACGGCTCTGTTTTACGGCGAGGTTTCGGAGCCGCCTCATAAAAAAGAAAAAAAGTCCAAAAGGAACAGAAACGATAATTTAAACCCGGAGGTTGAATAACATGAAAAAGATCACAAAACTTACAGTAATCCTTGCAGCGCTTTTGATCACTGTCGGATTTATGGCAAGCCCCTTAAAGGCATACGCCGCAGCGACCGGAGAGACCGCAGTTGAGGCAGCCCAGGATCCCACATCCGCCAAGGCATGGTCGGCAGCGATCGCGATCGGTGCAGCCGCAGCGGCAGGTGCTCTTGCAATGGGACTTGTTATCGCCAAGACCGTTGACGGTATCGCAAGACAGCCCGAAGCCGAAGGCAAGATCAGAACCGCGATGATGCTTGGTCTTGTGTTTGTTGAAACCGTAGTTATATACGCGCTGATAGTAGCCATTCTTATCGTATTCGTATTGTAAGGAAAGGTGCAGATTATGCCGTTAAATATTGATATTCAGCAGATACTTCTGCATATGTTCAACTTTGTGCTGCTTTTTGGCATTTCGTACTTTCTTCTTTACAATCCCGTCAAGAAGTTTATGGACGACCGCAAAAAGTACTACGAAGACATGGATGCGGAGGCAAAAGAAAACCTTAAGCAGGCCGAAGAACTTAAGGCTTCCTATGAAGCCAAGATATCAGGTTCCGACGCCGAGATAGAAAAGAGGCATGACGAGATCATAAGCGAAGCTTACAAAAGACGTGATGCCATGCTTGAGCACGCTCACAAAGAAGCTGACGAGATCGTTGACAAGGCCAAAAAGGAAGGCGATTACGCCCGCAAGAAGAGTGTTGAGAATGCCAAGGCAGAAATTGAAGCTTATGTGACCAGGGCCGCCGAGAAGATCGTAAGCGGTGAAGATCCTTACGAATCTTTTGCGGAGTCACCCAAAAGTGAAGAATCATAAAGAGTTTGACAGGATAAAAGCAAATGAGTAATCCCATAGATGAAAACATGGCATATCTCTATGCCGAGCACGAACCCGATGAGGCACAGCTCAGGAGTTTACATAAGTTCATAGTTGAGACCGATGGCAAAGATACCGACATTAAGTGGGTAAAGAGTGACAAGTATGCCGGCGGCTTTGCGTTAAGGCTCGGAGAAAAGATCTACGACTGGAGCCGTGAAGGTCGGTTAAGACAGCTTCGCGAGGCCATATCGGGAGTTGCGATCTCCAATGACATAATACCGCTCATAAAGGACAGACTCGATACATGGACTCCCAAGGCAATGGCCGAGGAGATCGGTACGGTCACGACTGTCGGAGACGGCATTGTTACGATCAGCGGGTTAAGAAAGGCTACCTACGGCGAGATCCTTCTTTTTGAAGACGGAACACGCGGAATGGTGTTAGATCTTCGTCCCGATGAGATCGGATGCATTCTTTTTGATGACGATGAAAACATCAAAGAAGGCAGCAGTGTTAAGCGTACCGGCAAGACCGCGGGTGTGCCCGTGGGCGACGGATTTCTGGGACGTGTCGTAAATGCACTCGGTGTACCCGTTGACGGTGCCGGAGAAGTTATGCAAAGCGGCTACAGAGCGATCGAAACACCCGCTCCCGAGATACTTGACAGACAGCCCGTCGACAAACCTCTTAAAACGGGAATACTTACGATAGATTCGATGTTTCCCATCGGCCGCGGCCAGCGTGAACTTATAATCGGTGACCGCCAGACCGGTAAGACCTCAATAGCCATGGATACCATCATCAATCAGAAGGGTAAGGATGTTATCTGTATTTATGTCGCCATCGGACAAAAGACGAGTCTTGTGGCCAGAATGTACGACATGCTCAAAAAGCATGATGCCATGGACTATACGATCATCATAAACGCATCGGCCGCAGACGCCGCATCGCTTCAGTATATAGCACCTTATTCGGGCTGTGCGATGGGTGAGTATTTCATGGATGAGGGAAAAGACGTACTGATCATATATGACGATCTTTCCAAACACGCCGTTGCCTACAGATCGATAAGTCTGCTGCTTGAAAGAAGCCCGGGCCGTGAGGCATATCCCGGTGATGTATTCTATCTTCACTCAAGACTTCTTGAAAGATCGGCGCATTTAAGTGATGAAAGAGGCGGCGGTTCCATGACCGCGCTTCCCATAGTGGAGACTCAGGAAGGTGACGTTTCGGCCTACATCCCCACCAATATCATTTCCATAACCGACGGACAGATATTCCTTGAGACCGACCTTTTTGCATCGGGCCAGAGACCTGCCGTAAACGTCGGACTTTCGGTTTCGCGTGTGGGCGGTGATGCACAGACCAAGGCCATGAAAAAGGCCGCGGGCGCCATCAGACTCGATCTTGCGCAGTTCAGGGAAATGGAAGTGTTCACTCAGTTCTCAACGGATATGGATGAACTTACCAAAAACCAGCTGGCCTACGGTAACGGTATCATGGAGATGTTAAAACAGCCCCAGAACCACCCTTATGACGAATCCGAGGAAGTGGTGATGCTGGTGGCATCTCAGCATCTTAAGTTTATTAAGATCAAGACATCCAAAGTCGGTGAATTTATAAAGGGACTTCTTAAGTATTTCAAAGAAAACGAAGCCGAACTCATGGAGAGGATCGATCTTACCGGAATGCTTGAAGATTCCGACAGAGCCGCCATTGTAAAAGCGGCCGAGAAGTATCAGGAGATCTTTTTGGAAGGATAAGATATGTCAGATATCAGAGAGATAAGAAGACATATGGAAAGTGTACGGGATACCCAGAAAGTTACGGGTGCCATGCACATGATAGCCGCCACCAAGATGCGGCATGCCAAAGAGGAACTTGATTCCACGAGGCCTTATTTTGATGCCGTAAGAAACGAGATCAAGAGAGTTTTCCGTGTAGACACAAATATCGAGAGCAGATATCTCTATCCGGCCGGCGAACACGATCTTCCGGGTGCGTATGCATATGTTGTGATAACCGCAGACAGAGGTCTTGCGGGCACCTACAATCAGACCGTGTTAAAAGAAGCCGAGCGCCTGTCAAAAGAACATGAATCGATGTTTTTTGTGATCGGTGAGTTCGGAAGACGGTATTTCCAGAGTAAAGAACTCGATTATGAGAAGGATTTTGTGTTCTCCGCACAGAATCCCACACTTCAGCGTGCGAGAGTCATTACGGCAAGGCTTTTAAATCTCTACCAGGAAGGCCGCGTTTCCAAGATCTTTGTTATCTATACAGACCTTGTCTCAAGCGTTGCCCAGCAGGCGAAGCTTCGCAGGATACTGCCGTTTCACCGCGGCGATTTTGTGATCGAGAAAAAAGAAAAAGAGATAAGACATCCCTTCATTTTCTACCCTTCGGTTGCACAGGTTCTTGACAACATGGTGGAAAGTTACATGACGGGATACATATACAGCGCACTTGTTGACAGTTTCTGCTGTGAGCAGAGCGCCAGAATGAATGCGATGGATGAGGCCAGCAGCAATGCGGAAGAGATCTTAACGGATTTAAGGCGTACCTACAACCACGCAAGACAGGGCAAGATCACCAAGGAGATCACCGAGATATCATCGGGTGCCAAGGCACTTGCCAAAAGACACGAACGTAAAGAGAAGCTAAATCAGGAAAGGAATACCCGTAAGAAATGACAGGTACGATAGTTCAGGTTTCGGGATCGGTAGTGGACGTTAAGTTCGCACCGGGTGAAGTTCCCGCAATACGTGAAGCACTTTATGTTGAATTTCACGGCAAAAGAATATTCATGGAAGCCCAGCAGCATATCGGCGACGATACGGTGCGCTGTATAATGCTCGGTCAGAGCGAAGGGCTTGCCCGCGATATGGAAGTCATTTCGACGGGTGCACCCATCAAGGTTCCGGTAGGAAATGTGACACTGGGGCGTATGTTTAACGTTTTGGGAGAGCCTATAGATCACAAGGAGCCCATAAGCGAAGACTGCGAAAAACGGTCCATCCATCGAAAGGCACCTTCTTTTGCGGACCAGACCGCTACGGTTGAGATACTGGAGACGGGTATCAAGGTAATAGACCTTCTTGAGCCTTATTCAAAAGGCGGTAAGATCGGTCTTTTCGGCGGCGCCGGCGTAGGTAAGACCGTTCTCATACAGGAGATGATCCATAATGTTGCGACTCAGCACGGCGGATATTCGGTGTTTGCCGGTGTCGGAGAGCGTTCCAGAGAAG